>VGDA01000242.1 GCA_016869915.1 Alphaproteobacteria bacterium | reverse complement strand
TTCGCGCAGGGCCGCATCCGCGTGCTCGTCGCGACCGACATCGCCGCGCGCGGCATCGACGTGCCGAACATCAGCCACGTGATCAACTTCGACCTGCCGGTCGAGGCCGAGAGCTACGTGCACCGCATCGGCCGCACGGCGCGCGCCTCGGCGGACGGCTCGGCCGTGTCGCTCTGCGCCCCGGACGAGCGCGGCGAGCTGCGCGCCATCGAGCGGTTGCTCAAGCGCGCGCTGCCGATCGAGGATGGCAACCACCTCGCCGCCGGCATGCCCGAGCCGGCGCGCCCGGCGCATCCCGCGCCGCGCGACGAGCATCGTGGGCGCCACCCCGGCCATCGAGGCGGTGGCGATCGCCGCGACGGGCGCGGCGGGCGCCACAACGGCCGCCGCGCGGCCTGAACGACCCAGGGAGCCAGACATGGCGAAGGAAGATCTGCTGGAATTCGAGGGCGTCGTCGCCGAGGTGCTGCCCGACGGGCGGTACCGCGTGCGGCTCGAGAACGGCCACGAGGTGGTCGCCTATACCGCCGGTCGCATGAAGAAGGCGCGCATCCGCACCCTCGCGGGCGACCGCGTGACTGTCGAGATGACGCCCTACGACCTCGACAAGGGCCGCCTGGTGTTCCGCCACAAGGACGAGCGTTCCGCGCCGGCCTTCTCCGGCCCGCGGCCCTTCAGGCGGCGCTGACTTCGCGCTCGCGGCTGGACGCCGGCTGGGGTAGAGGGCGGGGCATGCTCCGGCCAACGACCTGGCTGCGCGTCCTGCTGCTGGCGATCCTGGCCGCCGCGACCGCGTGGTCGCTGCTGAACCGGGAGACGCTGGGCGCCACCTGGCTCTCGGACTTCATCGACGACCATCCCGGCGCGATGCCGGCGGTGTTCGTCGTTCTCCATGTCGCCGCGTCGCTTGCCTTCCTGCCGCGCGGCCTGATGGCGCTCGCGGCGGGCGGCCTGTTCGGGACGTTCTGGGGCTGCGTGGTCGCGACGGCCGGCGTGATGGCCGGCGCGATGGCCGGCTTCCTCGCGGCGCGCTACCTCAACGCGAGCCGGCTGCGTGCCGAGCGCGTGCCGCGCGTCGGCCACCTCCTCAAGCGCGCGGAAGGCGGCGGCTGGCGGCTCGTCATGGTGTCCCGCCTCGTCCCCGTGCTGCCGCACAGCCTCGTCAACTACGTCTACGGCCTGAGCGCCATCCCCGCCCGGGACTACGCGACCGGGACCCTGCTCGGGACGCTGCCGCAGACGGTCGCGCTCGTGCAGCTCGGCGAGGCCGGCGCCACGGCGGCGTCGGGCGGGTCGTGGCTGGCGTCGCTGGTCTGGGGCGCCAGCCTCCTGGCGGCCTCCGCGCTGCTGCCGCGCCTCCTGCCGGCGCGCTGGCGGCGATGAGCGCGGCGGCGCGCGCCGGCGGCATCGAGGCCGCGCTATGCGGCCTCGCGGCGGACATCCGCGGCGAGGATGCCAGCCTCGGCGAGATCCTCGACGCGCTCGGTCCCCGCGGCCACGGCTTCGCGATGTTCCTCCTCGCCGCGCCCAACCTCACGCCGGGACCGAGCCTGCCCGGCTTCTCGACGATCTTCGGGGTGCCGATGCTCCTGCTCGCGCTCGGCATGGTCGCGGGCCTGCCGGCGCCCAGGCTGCCGGGCTTCCTCGCCCGCCGCAGGATCCCCCGCGCGCGGCTCGCGCGGCTCGTCGGCCTGCTGGCGCCGATCGCCGGCCGCGCCGACCGCGCGCTCAGGCCGCGCCTGCCGCTCCTCGCCGGCGCGCGCCGCGCCATCGGCGCGTGCTTCGTCCTGCTGGCGCTGCTGCTGGTCCTGCCATTCCCCTTCGTCAGCCTCGCGGCGGCGGGCGCCGCGCTGCTGCTGGCGCTCGGGCTCGTCGCGCAGGACGGGGCCGCCGTCGCGCTCGGCCTCGCGGCGACGGCGGGCAGCGTCGTGCTCTACGCGATCTTCGGCTGGCTCGCCTGGGCGGCGCTCTCGGCGCTGTGAGGGCGCGGGGCGGGCGTTGCGCGCCGCGCCCGCATGCCGCTAGAACGTCGCGCGGATGCGGACGCTCTACCATCTCTGGCTCAGCCCCTTCTCGCGCAAGGTCAGGATCGCCCTGCGCGAGAAGAACCTTGCCTGCGACCTCCGGATCGAGAAGGTCTGGGAACGTCGCGAGGAGTTCCTGCGCATGAACACCGCGGGCACGGTCCCCGTCCTCGTCGAGGAGGACGGCATGGTGGTTAGCGACTCCGCGGTGATCTGCGAGTACCTCGAGGAGGCCTATCCCGAGGTGTCGCTGCTCGGCTCGGGACTGGCGGGGCGCGCGGAGGTGAGGCGGCTCGCGGCCTGGTTCGACCACCGCTTCTCGCGCGAGGTCACGGAGAACCTCTACGGCGAGAAGATGATGAAGGGCAATCTCGGCCTCGGCCAGCCCAACTCCTCGGCGCTGCGCGCCGGCTACGCCAACATGCGCTACCACCTCGAGTACATCGGCTGGCTGGCGGAGCGCAGGCGCTTCCTCGCCGGCGACCACTTCAGCCTCGCCGACATCGCCGCCGCGGCGCAGATCTCCACCCTCGACTACATAGGCGACGTGCCCTGGGACCAGCACGAGGGCGCGCGCGAATGGTATGCGCGCATCAAGTCGCGGCCGAGCTTCCGCCCGATCCTCGCCGACCACGTCGCCGGCCACGCGCCACCGAAGCACTACGCGAACCTGGATTTCTGATCCGCCCGCGCGTCAGCGCGGCGCGGCGGCCCCGGTCTCCAGCGCCTCGATCTGCGCGCGCGCCGCGTCGCCGGCCGGTCCGTCGGCATCGAGCACCAGGACCTGGAGCCAGTCGCGCCGCGCCGCGTCCAGCCGGCCGGCCTGCCGGTTGAGGATCCCGCTCTCCAGCCAGGCCTCGGCGAGGCGCGGGTCCGCGGCGAGCGCGTGCGCAACGTCGTCGCGCGCGAGCTCGGGCGCGTCGAGGCGCCGGCGCGCCGCGGCGCGCATCGCGAGCGCGAGCGCGCTGGCAGGGTTGCGCTCGAGCACCGCGTCGAGCTCGTCCACCGCCTCCCATAGCCGCCCCGCCTCGGCGAGGAGCTCCGCGCGGTCGATGCGCAGGTCCATATCCGCGGGCCGCAGCGCGACGGCCCGCGCGATCGCGTCGAGCGCATGGCCCGCCTCGCCCGCCGCCTGCCAGGCGCGCGCGGCCTGCGCGAGGACCTGGGCGCGCAGGGCGGCCGGGCGCAGGCGCATGTCGCGGTCGAGGGCCTCCAGCGCCTCCGCGGCCAGGCCCGGCTCTCCGCCATGGAGCAGCGCGAGCGCGGCGCAGTGGCGCGCCGGGTCGCCGCCGCCGCGCGCGCGCCAGGCCTCCGCCTCGTTGAAGCCCGCCAGCGGCGCGTTTCGCGCGCGCGCGGCGCAGCGCTCGTACGGATCCACCTCCTGCAGGTCGAAGCCGAGCGGCCCGGGCGCCTGGACCACGGGCGGGCGGGCGCCGGCATCGACGGCGATCGCCGCGAGGAGGGCGATGGCGGCAAGGACGCATGGCAGGCTTCGGCGAAGGCGCATGGCGGCATGATACCGCTGCGCGGCCGGCGCCTGCATCGCCCGCGCGCGCATCGGTTGACCAGGCGGGCCGGGCGCCCTTACTGTGCGCGCGAAATGACGTCCCGCGCGCCGATCCTCCCGCGTCTCGCCGTCGCCCCCGCCCTGCCGGGCGTGCGACTTATCTGCGGCCGCTGACCTGCGCTCCCGGCGCGGGTCCTGACGGCCCAAGGGGCGGCCACGCCGCCCGCGGGAGCAAGGCTCCCCCTCCCATCCGGTTCCCCCAGGCCGCGACCCGAGTGCGGGGCGCATGGCCGCCGACGACAGGACCAGTGCGATGACCACCCCCAGCATGCCCATCCACAAGTACCGCCCCTTCGCGCCGATCAACCTGCCCGATCGCCGCTGGCCCGGGCGGGTGATCGACAAGGCGCCCGCCTGGTGCTCGGTCGACTTGCGCGACGGCAACCAGGCGCTGATCGAGCCGATGGGCCCCGAGCGCAAGCGGCGCATGTTCGAGCTGCTGGTCAAGCTCGGCTTCAAGGAGATCGAGATCGGCTTCCCCTCGGCCTCGCAGACCGACTTCGACTTCTGCCGCCAGCTGATCGACGAGCGCATGATCCCGGACGACGTGACCATCCAGGTCCTCGTCCAGTGCCGCGAGGAGCTGATCCGGCGCACCTTCGACGCGATCCGCGGCGCGCGCAGCGCCATCGTCCACATCTACAACTCGACCTCGACGCTGCAGCGCCGCGTGGTCTTCGGCCTCGACCGCCCGGGCATCGTCGACATCGCGGTCAAGGGCACGCGGCTGGTGAAGGACCTCGTGCCGAGCGTGCCGGAGACGAAGGTCAGCCTCGAGTACTCGCCGGAGAGCTTCACCGGCACCGAGCTCGACTTCGCGAGGGACATCTGCGAGGCGGTGATGGACGTCTGGCGGCCGACGCCGTCGAACCGCATCATCCTGAACCTGCCCTCGACGGTCGAGATGGCGACGCCGAACATCTACGCCGACCAGATCGAGTGGATGAGCCGCAACCTGTCCCGGCGCGACAGCATCGTGCTCAGCGTCCACCCGCACAACGACCGCGGCACCGGCGTCGCCGCGGCCGAGCTCGCGGTGATGGCCGGCGCCGACCGCGTCGAGGGCACGCTGTTCGGCAACGGCGAGCGCACGGGCAACGTCGACATCGTGACGCTGGCGCTCAACCTGTTCAGCCAGGGCGTCGACCCGCGGCTCGACATGCGCGACGTGCGCGAGATGGTCCGCACGGTCGAGTACTGCAACCAGCTGCCCGTCCATCCGCGCCATCCCTATGGCGGCGAGCTCGTGTTCACGGCCTTCTCCGGCTCGCACCAGGACGCGATCAAGAAGGGCTTCGCGGCGCTGGAGAAGTCGAACTCGCAGGTCTGGGAAGTGCCCTACCTGCCGATCGACCCGAAGGACATCGGCCGCGACTACGAGGCCGTGATCCGCGTCAACAGCCAGTCCGGCAAGGGCGGCGTCGCCTACCTGCTGGAGGCCGAGCACGGAATCGAGCTGCCGCGGCGCATGCAGATCGAGTTCGCGGGCGTCATCCAGCGCATCGCCGACGAGACCGGCAAGGAGATCACGGCGGATTCGATCTGGCGCGAGTTCCAGCGCGAGTACCTGGCGCCGGGCAGGCTCGACTTCGTCGAACACGTCACCATGCCGCAGCGCCAGGGCGCCAGCGTGGAGCGCAGGCTGGAGGCGACGCTGCGCGTCGACGGCGCGGAGCGCACCATCGCGGGCCAGGGCAACGGGCCGATCGCCGCCTATGTCGACGCGCTGGAGCAGGCGCTCGGCCTGCGCATCGAGATCGTCGACTACCGCGAGCACGCGCTGTCGAAGGGCTCCGACGCCAAGGCGATCGCCTATGTCGAGGCGAACGTGGGCGGCCGCACGATCTTCGGCTGCGGCATGGACCCGAACATCGTCAGCGCCAGCCTGCGCGCCGTGACCAGCGTCGCCAATCGCTGCCTGCGCGGCTGAGCGAGGGCGGGGCCGCATGCTGCCAGCGGCGCGCCGGCTCTTCGTCTTCGGGCTCGGCTACTCGGCGCTCGCCTTCGCGCGGCGCGCGAAGGCGAAGGGCTGGCGCGTCGCCGGCACCACGCGCTCGGCCGACAAGGCGCGCGCGCTGGCCGAGGCGCATGGCCTCGAGATGCATGTCTTCGACCGGGGCAGGCCGCTCGAGGCCGCCGGCCGCGCGCTCGCGGGGACGACCCATCTCCTTTGCTCCGTCCCGCCCGACCGCGAGGGCGACGCGGCGCTCGCGCACCATGCCGGCGACATCGCCGCCGTGGCGGGCGGCATGCGCTGGGCCGGCTACTTGTCGACCACCGGGGTCTATGGCGACCGCGGCGGCGCCTGGGTAGACGAGAAGGCGGGGCTGCATCCGTCGGGGCCGCGCGGCCGCGCGCG
>VGDA01000241.1 GCA_016869915.1 Alphaproteobacteria bacterium | reverse complement strand
GACGAGGTCCCCGGCGGGCGGCGGGAAGGATGCGGCGTCGCTCCAGGCGCATTCGATGCGCTCGGCGCCCGGCAGGACGCCGCGCGCACGCGCCAGGTTCGCCAGCGCGGCCTCGTGCAGCTCGCGCGCGTACTCCACGCCGACGACGCGGCGGAAGCCGAGCTCGCACGCCAGCAGCAGCGCGCGTCCCTTTCCGGACCCGTAGTCGACGAAGGCGTGGCGGGCGGGGTCGATGCCGAGGCGCGCCACCACGTGGCGGAACGCGGCCTCGCCGACGGGCTGGTAGCGATTGCCGCGCATGAGGTTGGCGCCGTCGACATGCATCAGCGCGGTGCTCTCCTCGCGCCAGGTGTCGATGCCGAGGCGCCGGTCGAGCTCGCCGACGCGCGCGCCCGTGTCGCCGCCACGCAGCCGCGCGAGGCCGCGCGCGAGGTTGTGGAGCAGGATCGGGCCGAGGAGCCGCCAGCCATGGCGGCGCCAGGCATATTCGAGGCGTCGCCAGGACATGGCGGGCTTGGGCATGCGCGGACCTCCCCGGGTACGGACGCGGCCGGCATGCCGGCCGCGCCAGGGGAGGATGGCATCGCCCGCGTCGCGAGCGGGGCGCCCGGCCGGACTACTTCGCGGGATTCGCGCGGTGCGGCCTCAGAGCCGCGCCTTCAGCGCGTCGGAGATCTTCTCCGCCATCATGATGATCGGAAGGTTCAGGTTGGCGCAGGGGATCGTCGGCATGAGCGACGCGTCGCAGACCGTGAGGTCGCCGACCCCGATCACCGCGCCCGCCTCGTCGCAGGCCGCCATCCTGTCGTCGCCCCGGCCCATGCGCGCGGTGCCGGAGGCGTGCCACACCCCGGTCGTGGAGGCGTGGAGATGGGCGCGCAGCGCATCGTCGTCGGCAAGCAGCGCGTCGAGGCCGGGCCCGCGCGAGGCGAGGCCGCGCAGCAGCCGCGCGCCATGGTCGCCGGTCGCGTCGACGTAGCGCGCCAGCAGCGCGAGCAGCAACGCGTTTCGCGCGCCGGGCCGCGACACGCGCTTGAGCCTGTCGGAATAGAAGGTCGGGAAGACGATGCGCCGCACGCCGTCGAGCCGGCGCGAAAGGAGCGCCGCCGCCGCGAGGCGGAAGGCACCCATCAGCCGGACCATGTCGCGCTCGTCGGAGAGCAGGCGGAAGTCGACCTCGGGCTCCGCCGCGGGATCGGGCGAGGCGAGGCGCACATGCCCGCGCGAATGCGAGCGGTTCACCCACATCACCAGCGAGCCGATGCGATGGCCGAGCGCGTGCCAGCCCGACTGCGCGGCGATCGCCATGTGCATGTCGCCTTGGCGCTCGCCGGCGAGGCCGGAGGAGAAGCGGAACATCGTCTGGATGTGGTAGCCGTCGCGCCGCGCGAGCCATCCCCTTCGCGCCATCAGGCAGGACATGTTGGTCGCGGGATGCTCCATCAGGTTCGCGCCGACGCCCGGCAGGTCTGCGACCGGCGCGATTCCCATCGCGCGCAGCGCGCCGGCGGGTCCGATGCCGTTGCGCATCAGCAGCGCCGGGGTATGGATCGCGCCGCAGCTGGCGATGGTGCGTCGCGCGCGGATGCGCAGCGTCCCGCCGGCATGCGCGAATTCCGCGCCGGCGACGCGCGTGCCTTCGACCAGCAGGCGGCGCGCGACATGGCCCGGCAGCAGGCGGAGGTTCGGCCGTGCGCGGGCCGTCGCGTCGAGGTAGCCAACGGCCGTGGAGACGCGGCGCCATTCCTCGTCGAGGTTGACGGAGGTCGGCATGACGCCGTCCTCCCATGGGCCGTTCTGGTCGGCGCGCCGCGGATGGCCCAGCGCGACGAGCGCGTCGCCGACCGCGCGCGTGAAGCCGGACCATTCCGCCTCCGGCACGCGGCGCACCGGGATCGGGCCACTCGTGCCATGGCCCGGGGTGGCGAGGTCGAGGTCGCGCTCGGCCTTGCGGAAATAGGGAAGCACGTCGTCCCAGCGCCAGCCGCGCGCGCCCGCCTCGTGCCATTCGTCGTAGTCCGACGGCGCGCCGTAGTTGACGCCGATGCCGTTGATGCTCGAGCCGCCGCCCATCACCCGCGCCTGCTCGTAGCGCACGCGCGGCCTGCGCGCGGGGTCGTTGAGATGCGCGCCTCCAAGCGCGACGGCGAGGCCGGGCCAGGAATAGGCGGGGTTGAAGTAGGCGCGGCCCGGATAGCGGCTGGCGATGTCCTCCGGCACGGCGCCGGGCGGCGTGTCCTGCCCGGCCTCGGCGAGCGCGACGACCAGGTCCGCGCGCTCCGAGAGCCGCGCGGCGAGCACGCAGCCGGCCGAGCCGCCGCCGATCACCAGGACGTCGACCTGCCTCTCCTCTGCCACGCGCGATCTCCCGCCTTCGTCCGCAAGGTCCCGAAAGTAGCCCGAATGCCCCTGACGCGCAGCGCGGCCATCAAGGAATCCTCAACCAACGGCAGACGCCGCGCGTGGCGCGCGGCAGGCAGGAGGTGGAGGATGATTGCGGTGGAGGACCTGAGGCGCAGCCTGTTGGTTCAGCTCGGCTGCCTCGTCGACATACACGAGCGCGCCGCCGGCACGCCGCCGCCGCCGCGCGCCCCTGGCGCCGCGGAGCCGCCGCAGCGGCCGCTCGCGATGCACGATGCGGGTGCCCCGCGTGACGAGGCGCGGTTCGTGGAGGCGATCGAGGCCTCGCTGGTCGGGTTCGAGGCCGCGATCGCGGCCGCCGAGCGCGCGGATCGCGCGAAGGAGCGGCTGGTCGGGGAGGCCCTCGCCGCGATCGAGCGCGCGGTGGGCGCGCGCCGCGCCTGCGCCGCCGCGCGCGCCCAGCTGCGCCGCGCGCTGCTGGCGGCGATCGGGGCGCGCGAGCCCGGCGCGGACGTTCGGGACACGGGCAGCGCCGTCGCATGCGCGCGCGACGGCGTGCGCGTGGCCGAGGCGGAGGCCGCAAGGCGCGACGCCGTCGCCGCGGTCCTGCGGCGGGCGGTGGATGCCGCGGGCCGCGCCGCGTCCGCGGCGGTGCTCGCCGCGATCCAGGCCGATCCGTCGCGCGGCAATCGCGGCTTCGACCGGATGGTGGCCTCCTCCGCCCGCGCCGTGGCGGAACGGGCCGCGGCCGACGGCGAGCGCGTCCTGGCCCGCGCGCTGGCGACCGCGCAGGCCGGCGCGCGCGTCGCTGGACCGCCCGGGCGCATCGACGGGGAATGCGAAAAATGACGCGCGTTATTCGACTCGTTTGTCGTGACGCGCGTTCACGATTCGCTGGTGAAGCCGGTGGTTTCATCGACGCGTCCGAAACGGTCCTGGATGCGTGCGATGGGCGTCGGTGGAAGAGGAAAGGGCATTGGCGGCAAGTCGGCGAAGGGGCGCGGCGGCGCGCAGGACATGCCGCCGCCGCCGCTCCTCGAGGAGCAGGACCATGACGCGCGCGCGCGCCGGCGCGACGGCGCGGACAGGCTCACGATCGAGAACCTCGACGCGGTGGCGACGGTGCTGCGCCGCCTGCCCGAGGTCCGCACGACCACCGGCCTCGCGCTCCTCATCGAGGCGCGCCTCGCGCATGCGCGGGGCAGGCGGCCGGTGACCTGGGGCGAGGGATATGGCTTCGTCGTGCGCGAGCGCCGCATGTCGGCCGCGGGCACGAAGAAGACGATACGCCGCCTCATCGGCCAGAAGATGCTCGTGCCCGTGCCGAGCCCCTGCATCGACAAGGCGGTCGACCTGCAGGCGGGGCCGCGCCTGCTCGAGGCGATCCCCGTCGTCGGCAAGCCCTACACGATCTACCGCGTCGGCTCCGACGGCGACTTGGTGCGCCGCCGCTTCGACACCGCATGGCTGGAGGGCGCGCATGTCGAGGTGGCCAATCGCTGGCTCGCCGAGTGGCTGGCGCTGTGGCGCGAAAGCTGCCCCGCGCCGGGAGCGCTGCCAGGCAGCCTTCGCCCCTTCTTCGCCTCGCCGCTGTCGCGCCGCGCCTCGCCGGCGATCACCGCGATCGTCGATGTCTCGGCGGAGCAGTGGCAGGACTATGCCTTCATGGTCTGCGATGGACCTGCCGCCGAGGACCCGCCGTTCCGCAAGTCGATGATGGCGGTGCGGCTGGGGGCCTGCAAGATCGGGGCGCTGTCGCGCGTGCTGCGCGCGGACTTCACCGAGGCGAAGACGACGGGCAGGCCGATGTTCCACCGGCTGCTCGGCACGCTGCGCGGATCGGCGCACGACTATCACCGGCTGATGCTGCCACTCGCGCTCGCGGGCGGCGCGGTCGACTGCCTGCTGATCGTCTCCGAGCTGTCGCGCTTCCGGCCGGACGCGGGCAACGACTAGGCGCGCGCGGCCCCGCCGCGCTCAGGCGCCGTCAATGGCGACCGGGTAGCGCGCGTGGCGCGGCAGCTCGTGCAGCCGCTGCAGGCTCTCTGCGCGGTCCATCCAGCAGAGATGCAGGTCCTTGAAGTCGCCCGTCGTCCTCGGGATCGTGCCGAAGAAGAGATGGGTCGTGCGCGGGAAGCCGTAGTACTCGGTCGCCACGCGGGTGCGCGCGATGTTCTCGCGCACCAGGCCCGTGTGCCAGTCCGTGCCATGGTCGCGCAGGCACAGCGAGCGGCTGAGATAGGGCAGATAGAGCGCCAGGCCCGAGCCGCGATGCTCGGGCTGCACGAACATGCCGCCCGCGAAGCCGACCGCGCCGGAGATCGGCACCGGTGGATGGTAGACCGCGCTGCGCCACTTTGAGGTCTCGAGCGCGACACCCTTGTCGAACCAGACGCGGTCGGTCTCGACGATCTCCTGCACGAAGTCGCGGCAGCGATAGATGCGCTCGGCATGCGAGGCGACGATGCGGCCCGAGGCGTCCTCGGCGCGCAGCCAGAAGGCGTCGCGCGACAGGTCGTGCTCGTTGGGATCGAAGCTCGGGTTGTCGTAGGCGCCGCAGGCCTGCAGGTAGCGCCGCAGCGCGAACATGTCGTTGTCCACCGCGACCCGGAAGCCGGCGCGCACGCATGCCGCCTCCAGCGCCGGGATGCTCGCCGCGACCAGCCGGTCGCCCGCCGCCTTGCCAGCCTCGTCCTGCCCGCCCGTGCTCATGCTCCAGCCCCTCCCGTGCGGACGGCGCCGCGGCGCCGGACATCCGCGCGCCGCTGGCCGCCGCCATCCGCGAGGTCGCGCGCCGCGCGCAGCCTCGCCACCAGCCCGCGCACGCGGCGATCCTTCGCGGCGCCCGCGGGCAAGACCAGAAAATAGGTCTCTTCTCCCAGCTTGCGGAAGTGCAGACCGAAGCGCCGCGCCGCCGCCTCGACCCCCATCCCGGCATCGGCGCGGCCGGCGGCGATCACCGCCGCCACGGCCTGGTGGGTGAATTCCTCGTCGCCATGGCCGCGGATCGCGGCGGGCTCCAGTCCCGAGGCGGCGAGCAGGCGATCGAACCACGCGCGCGTGCCGGAGCCGCGCTGGCGATTGACGAAGCGCGCGTCCTTGCGCGCCAGGTCCGCGATCGAGCGCAGGCCGAGGGGATTGCCGGGCGCCGCCATCAGGCCCTGCGCGCGCCGGAAGAGCGGCACCGCGCGCAGGCCGTCCTTGCGCAACGCGGAGAGCATGGCGGCCGGCGGTGCGTCCCCCGCGGTCCCGAAATGGCAGCCGGCGATGTCGGCGCGGCCCGCGCGCAGGGCCTCGAGCGCCTCGCTGCTGCCGCAGACCTGCAGCGCGACGCCCTCGAGCCCGCCCAGCGCGTCGACCAGCGTCGGGTCGTGGCTGGCGGCGAGGCGCAGCGCGGGGGCGGGCGCGTCGCGCGCGCCGGGCAGCGCCGCGAGCGCGGCGCAGAGCGCGGCCTCCTCGCGCGCCAGCGGCGCCTCCAGCCTGCGCCGCGCGGCGTCGAGCGCCGCGCGCAGCGCCTCTCCCGCGGCGGTCAGCTCCGTGCCGTGGCCCTTGGTCTTCGCCGCCGCGCGCTGGCCGAGCGCCGCCTCGAGCGCCGCGAGCTTGCCCCAGGCGCC
>VGDA01000240.1 GCA_016869915.1 Alphaproteobacteria bacterium | reverse complement strand
GCGCGACGGCCGGGCCGTCCGCGAGGTTGCAGGTCGCGGCATGGGCGCGCCGTCCGTGGCGCGCGACCTCTGCGCGCGTGGCCTCCAGCGCCCCGGCGCCGCGCGCGCAGATCGAGACATCCGCGCCCGCCGCCGCGAAGCCGAGCGCGATCGACCGGCCTATGCCCCTGCTGCCGCCCGCGACGACGACGCGCTTGCCCGCGAAATCGAAACCCATGCCAATGCCCCGCCCTGGCGGCCCTGCGGGATGCCGGGCCATGTGACCGAATGTAACGCATCGGGATTGGACAAGCCGATATCCCGCCGCGCAGAGTCGCCGTCCCTCTTGAAGCGGGTTCCCGGCATGGCGCGGCGGCGCGGCGCATCCTCATGGTGGCTCCTCGTCCCGCTGGCGATCGCCGCCGGCGCGGGGGCGCTGTGGTGGCACGACCGCGAGCCTCCGGCGCCGCCATGGCGCACCGTGCGCATCGACCGCGGCGCCATCGTCGCCAGCGTCTCCGCGACCGCCACGGTCCAGCCCGTCACCACCGTCCTCGTGGGCTCGCAGCTGTCCGGGCAGGTGCGCGAGCTGCTCGCCGACTTCAACACCCCGGTGAAGGCCGGCCAGGTCATCGCGCGCCTCGACGACGACCAGATCCGTGCGCGCCACGCCGCGGCCGGCGCGGAGCTCGCCCAGGCGCGCGCCGGGCTCGCGACCGCGCGCGCCCAGGCCGGGCGCCTCGAGGCCGAGCTGTCGCTGTCGCGCAGCGCGGTCGACGTCGCCGACGCGCAGGAGCAGCGCGCGCAGAGCCAGCTCGACGAGGCGCTGCGCGACCGCGAGCGCAAGCGCGCGCTGGCCGCGCGCGGCGCCGCGACCGCCGCGGAGCTCGATCGCGCGCAATCCGCGGTCGAGCAGCTCGACGCCGGTCGCGCCGCGGTGCGCGCGCAGGGCAAGGGCGCGCGCGCGAGCGTATCCAGCGCGGAGGCCGCGCTCGCCGTGGCGCGCGCGCAGGTCGCCTCGGCCGAGGCGCTGGTCGCGCAGCGCGAGGCCACGCTGCGCCAGGTCGAGGTCGAGCTCGATCGCGCGGAGATCAAGGCGCCGATCGACGGCGTGGTCATCCGGCGCGACGTCGATGTCGGCCAGACCGTCGCGGCGAGCCTGACGGCGCCGGTGCTGTTCACGATCGCGCAGGACCTCCGCCACGTCGAGGTCCATGCCGCGGTCGACGAGGCGGACGTGGGCCGCATCCGTCCCGGCCAGGAGGCGCTGTTCCAGGTCGCCGCGTACCCGGCCGCGAATTTCCGCGGCGAGGTGCTCATGACGCGGCTCGGCGCGCAGACCGTGCAGAACGTCGTCACCTACACGGTCGTGATCAGCGCCGAGAACCAGGATGGCCGGCTTCTTCCCGGCATGACCGCGACGGTGAGGCTGGTGACCGACCGCCGGGACGGCGTGCTGCGCGCGCCGAACGCCGCGCTGCGCTGGCGCCCGGCCGGCGCGCCGCGCGGCCAGGAGCCCGCGCAGGTCCAGGCGCCCGCGCCCGGCGGCGCCGGGCGCGGCGGCGGGGCGGGCCTTGACCAGCTCGAGGCCACGCTCGCGAGGGAATTGTCCCTCGACGACGGGCAGCGCGCCGCGCTGGCGGGGATCGTGGCGGAAGGGCGCGAGCAGTTCCGCGTGCTGCGGTCCGCCGGCCTGCCGCCCGAGCAGATGCGCGCGCGCATGGGCGCGGCCCGCCAGCAGGTCGACCGGCGCATCGGCGCGATCCTGCGCCCCGAGCAGCAGGCCGCATGGGAGGCCTGGCGCGCGCAGCGCGCCGCGGCGGCCGCGGCGCCGGCGACGGGCCGCGTCCACGTGCTCGGCCCCGACGGCCAGCCGCGCGCGATCGCCGTGCGGCTCGGCGTCGGCGACGGCAGCTTCACCGAGGTGTCGGGCGATGGGCTCGAGCCCGGGACCGAGCTCGTGGTCGGCGGCGGCCCGCGACCGGCCCCGGCCGCAGGCGCCGCGCCCGCCGCCGGCGGCCCGCGCCTCGGCATGTGAGATGGCCGCCGCGGGCGCGCCCTTCATGCAGGCCGAGGGCCTCGCGCGCGTCTACGCGATGGGCGACGGAGCGGTCCGCGCGCTGGACGGCGTCGATGCGACTATCGCGCATGGCGAGTTCGTCGCCGTGATGGGGCCCTCGGGCTCCGGCAAGTCGACCTTCATGAACCTGCTCGGCCTGCTCGACCAGCCGAGCGCGGGGCGCTACCGGCTTGACGGCGAGGACGTCGCCGGGCTCGACGCCGACGCGCGCGCGGGGCTGCGCAACCGCAAGCTTGGCTTCGTGTTCCAGTCCTTCAACCTGCTGGCGCGCGCCAGCGCGGTCGAGAACGTCGCGCTGCCGCTGGTCTATGGCGGCGTCCGCCGCCGCGACAGGCGCGCGCGCGCCGAGCGGATCCTCGCGCGCCTCGGCCTCGGCGAGCGCCTCGACCACGCGCCGCACGAGCTCTCCGGCGGCCAGCAGCAGCGCGTCGCCATCGCGCGCGCGCTGGTCAACGAGCCGGGTGCGATCCTCGCCGACGAGCCGACGGGCGCGCTCGACAGCCGCACCGGGCTCGGGATCATGGCGCTGTTCCAGGAGCTGAACGCGCAGGGCATCACCATCGTCGTCGTCACCCATGACCCGGAGGTCGCGGCCTTCGCGTCGCGCGTGCTGCTGTTCCGCGACGGCAGGCTGGTCGAGGACCGCCGCCAGGCGCCGCGCGACGCGCGCGCGGCGGTCGCCGCCGCGGGTGCCGCCCCGTGAGCCCGCTCGACGCCCTCGCCTCGGCGCTGGAGGCGCTGCGCGCCAACGCGCTGCGCTCGGCGCTGACGATGCTCGGCATCTTCATCGGCGTCGCCGCGGTGATCGCCATGGTCGCGGTGGGGACGGGCGCGCGCGAGACGGTGCTCGCCCAGATCCGCTCGCTGGGCGCCAACCTGATCGTCGTCATCCCCGGCAACGTCACGGTCGGCGGCGTGCGCCTTGGCTCCGGCGCGCGCGCGAGCCTGACGCAGGACGACGCGCTGGCGCTGGAGCGCGAGGTCGATGCGGTGGAGGCGGCGGCACCCACCTCGCGCGGCCAGGTCCAGGCGGTCGCGGGCGGCGCCAACTGGTCAAGCTGGCTGCTGGGCGTGACGCCGAGCTTCTTCGTCGCGCGCGACTGGGACGTGGCCGCGGGCCGCGGATTCGAGGCGGAGGAATACGACCGGGGCGCGCAGGTCGTGCTGCTGGGCGAGACCGTGGCGCGCATGCTCTTCGACGACGCCGACCCGGTCGGCGAGACGATCCGCGTGCGCAACGTGCCCTTCCGCGTCGTCGGCATCCTGGCGCCCAAGGGCCAGACGACGGGCGGCCAGGACCAGGACGACGTCATCGCCGCGCCGCTGCGCGCGGCGCAGCAGCGCGTGCTGGGCGTCAACCGCGCGAATGCCCGCGCCGTGGGCTCGATCACCGTGCGCGTGCGCGAGGGCGAGGACGCGGGCCAGGCCGAGGAGCAGGTCCGCGCGCTGCTGCGCCAGCGCCACCGCCTCGCCGCGGCGCAGGAGGACGACTTCCTGCTGCGCAACCTCGCCGACATCGCCGCGACGCGCGACGCGTCCTCGCGCACGCTGTCCTGGCTGCTCGCCGCGATCGCGACGGTGTCGCTGCTCGTCGGCGGCATCGGGATCATGAACATCATGCTGGTCTCGGTGACCGAGCGCACGCGCGAGATCGGGCTCAGGCTCGCCGTCGGGGCGCGGCCGCGCGACGTGCTGATGCAGTTCCTGATCGAGGCGGCGACGCTGTCGGCGCTTGGCGGCGTCGCGGGCGCGGCGCTCGGCTTCGCCTCCGCGCGCGCGATCACCCGGCTCGCGGGATGGCCGACGATCGTGTCCCTGGAATCGATCGCGCTCGCGGTGGGCGTGAGCGCGCTGGTCGGGATCGTCTTCGGCTTCTACCCGGCGCGCCGCGCGGCGTCTCTCGACCCGATCGAGGCGCTGCGCCACGCCTGAGCGCGGCGCCTCACTGGGCCGCGGTCGCCGCCGCGCCGCGCGCGCGGGCCGGCGCGGGCGGCGCCGCCGCGTCGATGTCCGGATCGGCGACCGCGGCGAGGAGGCGCTCGCGCACCGCCTTGAGCTTGGCCTCCGCCACGATCTTGTGGCCGAAGACGTCCTTCACGTAGAAGACGTCCACCACGCGCTCGCCCCAGGTCATGATCTTGGCGGTCGAGATCTGGAGGCCCAGCTCCGTCATCGCGCGCGTGACGTCGTAGAGGAAGCCGACGCGGTCGCGGCCATTGACCTCGACCAGCGTGTGCATCACGGAGGCCGCGTTGTCGACGAAGACGCGCGGCGGCACGGTGAAGACGCGCTCGCGCGGCGGCGCCTGGCGCTTGCGCGCGATCTGCTCGCGCAGCCGGATCCTCCCGGACAGCGCCTGCTCGATCAGGGCCGAGAGCCGCGCCAGCCGCGCCGGCTCGGCGAAGGCGGCGGGCGCCGCGCCAGGCATCGCCGGAGCATCCTGGATCGTGAAGCTGTCGAGCGCCATGCCGTTGGTCATGGTGAAGATCTGCGCGCCGACGATGTTGGCGCCGGCCAGCGCCATCGCGCCGGCGATGCGGCTGAACAGCCCGGGATGGTCCTCGCAGTAGACGGTGATCTCGGTGATGCCGCGGCCGCGGTCGATGCGCGTGTCGAGCGACAGCGGTGCCCTGCCGCGCTCGGCCTCGCGGATCAGCCGCGCGTGGCGGGCATGCGTCTCGGCGTCGAGCGCCAGCCAGTAGGCCGGGTAGCCGCGCGACACGTGGTCGGAGAAGTCCTCCTCGCTCCAGTGCGGCAGCTTCGCGCGCAGCGACTGCTGCGCGGCCTCGACGCGCCCGCGCGCCGAGGCGCCCGCGCCCGCGCCCGCCATCTCCTCCTCGGCGCGCTGGAACAGCTCGCGGATCAGCGCCGCCTTCCACGCGTTCCACACGCCCGGGCCGACGGCGCGGATGTCGGCGACCGTGAGGCAGGCGAGCAGGCGCAGGCGCTCCGGGCTCTGCACCAGCGCGCAGAAGTCGCGGATCGTCTTGGGGTCGTGGATGTCGCGCTTGAAGGCGGTGCCCGACATCGCGAGGTGGTGGCGCACCAGCCAGGACACCGTCTCGGTCTCCTCGGCGCTGAGCCCGACGCGCGGGCCCAGGCGCAGCGCGATCTCCGCGCCCAGCTCCGAGTGGTCGCCGCCACGGCCCTTGGCGATGTCGTGCAGCAGCAGCGCGAGGTAGAGCGCGCGCCGCGACTGCACCTTGTGCACGATCTCGCTGGTGAGCGGGTGCTCGGCCGCGAGATCGCCGTTCTCGATGCGGTGCAGGATGCCGATGGCGAAGATCGTGTGCTCGTCGACCGTGTATACGTGGTACATGTCGTGCTGAGTCTGGGCCACGACGCGGCCGAAATCCGGCACGAAGCGCCCGAAGACGCCCGCCTCGTTCATCCGCCGCAGCGTCGTCTCCGCCCCCTCGCGCGCCGTCAGCACGTCGAGGAAGATCGCGTTGGCCTCGCGGTCCTCGCGCAGCCGCGAATCGACGAGCCGCAGGTCGCGTCGGATCGCGCGCAGCGCGTCCGGGTGGATGTCGAGGCCGTTCTCCTGCGCGACGCGGAAGATGCGCAGGAAGTTGCGGCGGTCGCTGGCGAAGGCGTCGTCGCGCGCGACGTTGAGGCGGTCTGCCTCGACCACGAAGCCGTCGAGCTCGCGCGGCCGCGACACCAGCCTCCGCCAGCCCAGGCGCTTGCGCGGCGCGGTCTCGATCTCCAGCGCCGTGCAGAAGATGCGCGTGAGGTCGCCGACGTCCTTGGCCGTCAGGTAGTAGTGCTTCATCAGCCGCTCGACGCCGCGCGTGCCGCGATGGTCGGTGTAGCCCATGCGCCGGCCGATCTCCGGCTGCAGGTCGAAGGTCAGCCTGTCCTCGGCGCGCCCCGAGAGGTAGTGGATCCAGCAGCGCAGCGAGCGCAGGAAGTCCTGCGCCTTGGCG
>VGDA01000239.1 GCA_016869915.1 Alphaproteobacteria bacterium | reverse complement strand
CTGGCCGCGGCGCAGCTTGTCCTCGCCGAGCAAGAGCAGTATGGGCGCGGCGATGAAGATCGAGGACGACGTCGCGAGGATGATCCCGAACAGCATCGTCACGGCGAACTCCTCGAGCGCCTCGCCACCGAAGAGCGCCAGCGGGATCGTGGCGAGGAACGTCGCCATCGACGTGCCGATGGTCCGCGACAGCGTCTCGTTGATCGACAGGTCGATCAGCTGGCGCAGCGGCATCGTCTTGAACTTCCGCAGGTTCTCGCGCATGCGGTCGTAGACCACGACCTTGTCGTTGATCGAGTAGCCCATGATCGTGAGGATCGCGGCGATGGCGGTCAGGTTGAACTGGAAGCCGGTCAGGACGTAGAAGCCGATCACCTTCGTCACGTCGAGGACGAGGGTGATGACCGCGCCGACGCCGAACTGCCACTCGAAGCGGAACCAGATATACGCGAGCATCGCGAGCAGCGAGAAGCCGAGCGCGAGCATGCCGTTGACGAAGAGCTCGCGGCTGATCGAGCCGCCGACCGCCTCGACACGCCGGACCTGCATGCCGGCGCGGAACCTCTCGAGCCCGGCGCGCACCTCCTCGACGGCGCATTGCTGCGCCTCTTCCTCGGTCACCGCGCGCTGGCGCGCGGCGCGCTCCTGGTCGTTCGCGGGCGGGCGCTTGGCGCGGCAGCGCTCGGCCACCTCGGCGCGCTGGCGCTCTAGGCGGATCAGCACGTCCTGGGGGCTTCCGAACTGCTGCAGGCCGACCTGGCCAAGGTTGAGCGACGACAGGGCCGGGCGCAGAGCGGAGAAGTCGACCGCCTCGGGCCCGCGCGCCTCGATCACGATCCCGCCCTTGAAGTCGATGCCGTAGTTCAGGCCGGGCGCGAAGTAGAGGATGACGGAAAGCGCTGAAAGCAGGGCCGAGAAGATCAGGCCGACATGCCGGCCCTTCATGAACTGGATCTGCGTCCCGTCCGGGACGAGGCGGAGCCTGGGGAAGAGTTGCATCCGGGGGCGCTCCGTCAGGCGGGTAGGGCTGTGCGGCGGCGCCAGCGCAGCCAGGTGACCATCAGCAGCCGGACGACGATCGTCGCCGTGAACATCGAGGTGATGATCCCGAAGGTGATGGTGACCGCGAAGCCCTTCACCGGGCCCGAGCCGAACGCGTAGAGCAGCATCATCTTGATGAGCGTGGTCAGGTTGGAATCCACGATCGTCGAGAAGGCGCGCTTGAAGCCGGATTCCATCGCCGCGAAGGGGGTCTTGCCGAGCTTCGTCTCCTCGCGGATTCGCTCGTTGATCAGGATGTTCGCGTCGACCGAGAGGCCCAGGGTCAGGAGGACGCCCGCCATGCCTGGAAGCGTCAGCGTCGCCTCGAGGAGGTTCAGGATCGCGAGCGTCAGGGCGAGGTTCGCGAACAGGCCGACGCAGGCGAAGGCGCCGAAGAGCCCGTAGGTCCAGACGATGAAGACGAGGACCAGCCCGGCGCCGACGAGGATGGAGATGAAGCCCGCGCGGATCGCGTCCGCGCCGAGGTCGGGGCCGACCGTGCGCTCCTCGACGATGGTGAGCGGTGCCGGCAGGGCGCCGGCGCGCAGCAGCACCGCGAGTTCGCTCGCGCTCGCCGCGCTGAAGCTGCCGCTGATCTGGCCACGCCCCCCGGTGATCGGCTCGCGGATCGAGGGCGCCGTGATGACCTTGCCGTCGAGCACGATCGCGAAGGGCTGGCCGACATTGGCGCGGGTGATGTCCGCGAAGCGCCGCGTGCCCACTGAGTCGAAGGTGAAGTTCACTATCCACTCGCCGGTCTGCGGGTTCGTCCCGGCGCGCGCGTCGGTCAGGCTCGCGCCATCGACCTCGACGCGCTGGCGCACGGGGTAGATGCGCATCGCGTCGGCGCGGTCGGAGCCGGGCAGGCAGTTGACCCCGGCCGGGCCGCGGCCGGAGCTGCAGTCGGCGGTGGCGTCGAGCAGGTGGAAGGTCATCTTGGCGGTCGTGCCGAGCAGCCGCTTGCTGCTCTCGAGGTCGTCGATGCCGGGCTGCTGGACGAGGATGCGCGAGCCGCCCTGGCGGGCGATCTGCAGTTCCCTGATGCCCTCCGGATCGAGGCGACGGCGCACGATCTCCATCGACTGCTCGATGGTCTTGGTCGCCTTGTCACGCAGCGCGACCTCGGAGAGCTCGAGCGTGACCAGTCCCTCGGGCGTGGCGTTGACGACGAGGTCGGGCGTCGAGCCGCCGAAGGCCCCGGTCGACACGGGCTGCGCGAGCTCGCGCAGCAGGCGCAGCGCCTCCGCCGACTGGGAAGGGTCGCGAAGCTGGAGCTGCACGCCCTGGCCGCGGATGGCGAGGCCCGAGTAGCGGATCTCCGTGCCGCGCAGCCTGACGAGGACCGAGTCGCGGATGTTGTTGAGGCGCTCGCGGACCACGGCCTGCATGTCCACCTCCAGCAGGAGGTAGGAGCCGCCGCGTAGGTCGAGGCCGAGGTTCACGTGGCGCCACGGGAACCAGGCGGGCAGCCCGATGCTCTCGCGCGGCATGAACGCGGGAAGCGACAGCAGCACGCCAAGCGCGCACACCGCGTTGATCAGCCAGATTTTCCAGCGCGCGAAGAAGAGCATCGGGTCACCGCGGGGGCGCGGGGGCGTGGCCCCCGTCGCGTCAGGACTTCAGGCGCGAGACGTATTCGTCATGGCCTAGCGAGTCGTAGAGCTTGCGCTTGACCGGGTCGCGCAGCGTCTCGTGCGCCTCCACCGCGGCCGCGTCGCCCTGCTTGCCCGCGAAGGCCTCCTCGATCGCCTCGGCGGTCGCATCCTGCTTGATGCCGAGCGCCTTGTAGAACGCGCCCTCCTCCCTCGGCTTGGCCGGCTTGGCCTCGCCTCCGGCGGCGGGCTCTCCCTTCGCGCGGACCTCGACGATCATGCCCTTGATCGCCTTCACGCGGACATTCGCGGCGAGCTCGAGGCCGATCTCGTTGCCGTCGACATGGACGACCTTGCCGATCAGGCCGCCGGACGTGACCACGGTGTCGCCGCGCTTGACGGCCTCGAGCATCGCGCGCTGCTCCTTCATCTTCTTCTGCTGGGGGCGGATCAGCAGGAAGTAGAAGACGACGAAGATCAGCACGAGCGGGGCGAGCTGCATCAGCATCGAGCCGCCGCCATCGGCGGCCTGAGCGTAGGCAGGGGAAATCAGCATCGGCGACGTTTCCTCGTTCTGGGGGTCGGTTTCGACTGTCCGGGGAACCCCTGCGCGAGGACCGCGCCGGGCGCGCCGGAATATACAAGCCGACCACCGGAATGCAACGACGGCAGGGGGTTAGGGTTGACCCCGGGCCACGCCCGCCACTACCGTCCGCGGCCTTCCGGAGCACCCTGCGGACCCATCGCCATGACAGACCAGCGCCTCGTCGACGCCCTCGAGAGGATCGCCGCCGCGCTCGAGCGGCGCGCGCCTCCGTCCGCCTCGTCCGCCGACCTCGACGCGGCCGACGCGTTCGTCTGGCATGCGGACGCCGCCCGCCTCGCGCCGGTGCCGCGGGTCAACCGCGTCGACATCGGCCTGCTGCGTGGCGTCGACCGCCAGCGCGACATCCTACTCGACAACACCTCCCGCTTCGCCGAGGGCTTTCCCGCCAACAACGCGCTTCTCTGGGGCGCGCGCGGCATGGGCAAGAGCTCGCTGGTGAAGTCCGTCCACGCGGCGGTGAACGCGCGTCGCACCGGCGCGCTGGCCCTCGTCGAGATCCATCGCGAGGACATCCCCACCCTTCCCCAGCTGCTGTCGATCCTCCGCGGATCGGCGCGCCGCTTCGTGCTGTTCTGCGACGACCTCTCGTTCGAGCAGGAGGACGCCGCGTACAAGTCGCTCAAGGCCGTGCTCGAGGGCGGCGTCGAGGGCAGGCCGGACAACGTGGTGTTCTACGCGACCTCGAACCGGCGGCACCTCATGCAGCGCGACATGATCGAGAACGAGCGCGCGACGGCGATACATCCCGGCGAGGCGATCGAGGAGAAGGTCTCGCTCTCCGATCGCTTCGGCCTCTGGCTCGGCTTCCATGTCTGCGACCAGGACACGTTCTTCGCGATGATCGATGGCTACGCGGCCGCGCTCGGCCTCGACGTCGCGCCCGAGCGGCTGCGCGCCGAGGCAGTCGAGTGGTCGGTGACGCGCGGCGCGCGCTCCGGTCGCGTCGCATGGCAGTTCATCCAGGACCTGGCGGGCCGCCTCGGCAGGCGGATCGGCTGAACGGCGCTCACCCGCCGGCGAGATGCGGGCGAGGATCGACGGGCCTGCCGTCGCGCCTCAGCTCGAAATGGAGCTGGGGCGAGGAGACGCCGCCGCTCTGCCCGACCTTGCCGATGCCCTGGCCGCGCTGCACCTGCGCGCCTCGCTCGACGCCGATCTCGTCGAGATGTGCATAGGCGCTCATCCAGCCATCGGCATGGCGCAGCAGGACGAGGTTGCCGAAGCCCTTCAGTTCGTTGCCGGCATAGACCACGACGCCGTTCTCGGCCGCGCGCACGGGCGTGCCGAGCCCCGCCGCGATGTTGATCCCGTCGTTCTGCAGCCCGCCCGCCTTGGCGCCGAAGGCGGAGACCACCTCGCCCCTGACGGGCCAGAGGAAGCGCCCGGTGCGCGGCTGCGGCCGCGCGTCGATCGGCGGCGCGACGGGCACGGAGGCCTGCGGAGACTGCGCCGGCGGCGGAGCAGCGGCCGGCGCCTGAGGAGCCGGCTGCGCCAGGGCCTCGGCCGGCGGCCTGGTGCCGCGCGGCTCGGGGGCTGGGGGCGCCGGCAAGGGCACGCCTTCGACCGTCCCGCGCGGCCCCGATGGCTGCGCGGGCGATTCCCCGCGCGCGGCCGGCTGCGGGGCGGGCGCGGGCTGGGCGGCGGCGGCGGCGGCGGCCGCGCCCCGCGGAAGGCGGATTTGCTGGCCCGGCTGGACCGCGTAGGGCGGCTTGAGGCCATTGGCATCGATGAGCGACCGGAGCGGCACGTTCGCGCGGCGCGCGATCGCGAAGAGCGTGTCCCCGGGTTGCGCGACGACCACGCCGCTCGTGGACTCGGCGCGGGACAGGGCCGGTCGCGTCCCGCCGCCCTGCGTCACCGGCGCCGGAGGGCCGCCGCGCGTCTCGCACGCGGCGAGCAGCGCCAGCGCGGCGACCGCCAGCCAGCGCGAAAGCGCCTCAGGCACTGTTCCGCTGCCCGTCCGCGGCGCCGTCCTCCGGCATCCCAGAGACCATCGGGACGAAGCGCACGGCCGCGAGCTCCTCGCTCTGCACGCCCTGGCCGGTCTTCCTCAGTCGCAGCAGGCGCTGCTCGCGCTTGTCGCGGCCGACCGGCAGCACAAGCAGCCCGCCGACGGCGAGCTGGTCGACGAGCGCGACCGGGACCTCGTCGGGCGCGGCGGTGACGATGATGCGGTCGAAGGGCGCCTGGGTCGGCCAGCCGGCCCATCCATCGCCATGCAGCGACACGATGTTGTTGATCCGCAGTTCGCGGAAGCGTGCCTCCGCGTCGGCCAGCAGGGGCTTGTGGCGCTCGATCGTGTAGAGCCGCCGGCACAGGAGCGACAGCACGCTCGCCTGGTAGCCGGAGCCGGTGCCGACCTCGAGCACCTTGTGCCGCGCGCCGACATCGATGGCCTGCGTCATCAGCCCGACCACGGTCGGCGCGCTCAGCGTCTGCCCGTGCGCGATGGGAAGCGCAGTGTCCTCGTAGGCGCGATCGAGGAATTGCGGCGGGCAGAACGCCTCGCGCGGCGTGCGCTCGATGGCGGAGAGGACGCGGGTGTCGGTCACGCCGGAACGGCGCAGCTCCATGACGAGGCGGATCTTGTGGTTCGGCGTCGTCATTCCAGCAGGCCGGCGATGCGCGCCAGAGTCTCGCCATGGGTCAGGTCGAGATGCAGCGGGGTGACGGAGATCCAGCCCGCGTTCGTCGCGTGCAGGTCCGTGCCGGCCCGCCCCGGCTCCGACTGCCGCATCGCGCCGATCCAGTAGTAG
>VGDA01000238.1 GCA_016869915.1 Alphaproteobacteria bacterium | reverse complement strand
AGGAGGTCGCGGCGCGCTACGACCGCGGCCTCGCGGGCCTGCCGATCCGCATGCCGGCGGCGAGGCCAGGCACGCGCTCCGCGCGCCACATCTTCCCGATCCACGTGCCGCCGCCCGTGCGCGACGCGTCGATCGCCGCGCTCAACGCCGCGGGCATCGGCGTCACGGTCAACTACCGCGCCGTGCCGACTCTCGCCTACTACCGCCGGCGACACGGCCACGCGCCGGGCGACTTCCCGACAAGCCATGCCTGGGGCGAGGGCACGATCACCCTGCCGCTCTACCCGTCGCTCGCGCGCGAGGACCAGGACCATGTCCTCGACGTCCTGCGCGAGCAGGTCGCGCCGCTCTGCGGGCGCGCGCGGCTCCCAGGTGGACAGCGTCACGGCGAAGTCGAGCGGCGCGCGCCACAGCGCGTCCCAGTCCGGCGGCGCCGGGCGCGGCACCTCCCCCTCCGCCGCGAGGCCGATCTCGACCGGCGTCCGCGCGACATAGCCCGCGGGCAGGCGCATGTGGCCCGTGCAGTGAACGAGCGTGCCGTCGCGCCGGAGCTTGAACTGCTCGAGCTGCAGCGGCAGCAGCCTGCCGCCGGGCCCGGCCGGGTAGCGCGCGGCAATGCGCGCGCGCTCGGTCGAGGCAATGCGCCCGAAGGGAAAGGGGATGCCGAAGGGCGAGACGAGCTGCTCGCCCGGCGACGCGCCCGAGAAGCGCGCGAAGGGCTCGAAGCCCGGCGCGGCGGCATGCGCCGCCCCCAGTCCCGGGGCCGCGAGGCTGGCGGCGAGCGATCGGGCGACGCGGCGGCGCGTGGGCATGCGCGGATCCTAGGCGTGGGGGGCATGGCGAGGCAGGCGCGCGACCGGGTTGCTCCCGAAGAGTCCGCCCCGGGCGCGCGGCCATCGCGCCCGGCGCCGGAGCGCGCTATCCTCGCGACGCGTCGGGGCTCGATCTTCCATCCGCCTGTGCCGGCGCCGCGCCGCGCGCATGAAGATCCCGGAGCCGCCCATGCGCTTCATCGCCACATCCCTTCCCGGCGTCGTGCTCGTCGAGACGCCGCGCATGGAGGACGAGCGCGGCGGCTTCGAGCGCAGCTACTGCGCGGAGGCCTTCGCCGCGGCCGGCCTGCCGCCGCTCGGCACGCAGTGCAACATCTCCTCGAACCGCCGGCGCGGCACGCTGCGCGGCATGCATTTCCAGGCCGCGCCGGAGCCCGACGCGAAGCTCGTGCGCTGCCTCTCGGGCCGGATGTTCGACGTCGCGGTCGACATCCGCCCGGGATCGCCGACCCGCGGGCGATGGACCGCGGTCGAGCTCGCCGCCGGCGATGGCAGGTCGCTCCTCGTGCCGGCCGGCTTCGCACATGGCTTCGTCACGCTCGAGGACGACACCAGCGTCTTCTACATGATGGGCGCGCCCTACCGGCCCGCGCTGGCGCGCGGCTTCCGCTGGGACGACCCGCGCGTCGCCATCGCCTGGCCGGTCGTGCCGGCGATCGTCTCCGACCGCGACCGCGCGCTGCCGACGCTGGACGGCCTCGCCGAGGCGGAGCTCGCCCGATGAGGCGCGTCCTCGTCACCGGCGCCTCCGGCTTCGTCGGCCGCGCCGTGCTCGACGCGCTCGCGCGCGGCGACACGGAAGTCGTCGCCCTGTCGCGTCGCCCGCCGTCGCGCGAGTCAAGGCCACGCCTCGACTGGCGCGCGGTCGACATGCTCGACGCACCGGCGCTGCGGCGCGCCGTCGCCGAGGTCGGCTGCGATACCTGCATCCACCTCGCCTGGGATGTCGGGCCCGGCTACTGGACCTCGCCCGCCAACCTCGACTGGCTGGCCGCCGGCGCGACGCTGCTGCGCGCCTTCCGCGAGGCCGGCGGCACGCGCTTCGTCGGCGCGGGGACATGCGCGGAGCACGACTGGACCGGCATCGGCGACGCCGCGCTGCGCGAGGACGCGGCGCGACGCCCGGCGACGCTCTACGGCGCCGCGAAGGCCGCGCTCTGGGACGTCGCCGCTTCCTATGCCGCCGGCACGGGGCTCGAGGCCGCATGGGGCGTGGTCTTCCACGCGATCGGCCCGGGCGAGCGCGCGGGTCGGCTGCTGCCCTCGATCGTCGCGTCGCTCGACGCGGGCCAGGAGGCGCGCTGCACCGCCGGCACGCAGGTGCAGGACCCGATCGACGTGCGCGACCTCGGCGCCGCCTTCGCGCGCCTCGCCGCCTCGCCGCTCCAGGGTCGTGTCAACCTGGGACGCGGCGCGCCCGAGAGCGTCGCGGGGATCGCGCGCCGCGTCGCCGCGCGCTGCGGGCGGCCGGACCTGCTCCGCCTCGGCGCGCTGCCGGCGCGCGCGGGCGAGCCGGCGCGGCTCGTGCCCGACCTCGCACGCATGCGCGACGAGCTCGGCTTCGTGCCCTGCCACGACCTCGAGGACAGCATCGCCGCCGCCATCGACTGGCAGCGCGCGCAGGGAGCCGAACGATGATCGCGCGCCTCTTCCGCCGCCGGCGCGAGCCGAAGCTGCCGGCGCATGTCAGCATCGGCCGCCACAGCTACGGCCTCTCGCGGCGCAACCTCGTGCGCCCGAGCGCGGCGGCGCCGATCTCCATCGGCAGCTTCTGCTCCATCGGGCCCGAGGTGCTGGTCTTCGGGCAGGCGGACCACCCGACGCATCTCGCCTCGACCTATCCGTTCCGCACGCTGCTGTTCGATCCCGCCGCGGGGAACCGCGACGCCACCACGCGCGGCGGCGTCGCGATCGGCAACGACGTCTGGATCGGCGCGCGCGCGATGGTGCTCTCCGGCGTCACGATCGGCCACGGCGCCGTCGTCGGCGCGGGCGCGGTCGTGTCGCGCGACGTGCCGCCCTACGCGATCGTGGCCGGGAACCCGGCGCGGGTCGTGCGCCACCGCTTCCCGCCGGAGATCGTCGCGCGGCTGCTGGCGCTCGCATGGTGGGACTGGCCCGACGACAGGCTGCGCGCGCTCGAGGACGTGCTCTACGGCCCGGTCGAGGCGTTCCTGGAGCGCTGCGGCGGATGAGCGCCGCGCCCCCGGTCGCCATCGGCCTGCCCGTATACAACGGCGCCGAATACCTCGACGAGGCCATGGCCTCCCTCTGCGCGCAGGACTTCGCGGACCTGCGCATCGTCGTCTCCGACAACGCGTCGACCGACGCGACGCCCGCCATCCTCGCCGCCTGGGCCGCGCGCGACAGCCGCATCGAGCTGCATCGCCAGCGCGAGAACCTCGGCATGATCGGCAACTTCGCCTTCGTGCGGCAGGCGGCCGAGGCGCGCTGGTTCATGCTCGCGGCGCATGACGACCGCTGGTCGCCGAACTTCGTCTCCGCGCTCCACGCGGCGGCGACGCGCATGCCGGGCTGCCTCCTTGCCGTGCCGCAGGTGGTGAAGACGACGATCGACGGCGCGGAGGACCTGCGCTTCGCCGTGCCCGCCTCGCTTCTGGCCGCGCGCGGCCTCGCGCGACGGATGGCGCTGCTGCGCTGGGCGCAGAGCGGCTGGATCTACGGCCTCGTCGAGCGCGAGGCGCTGCTGCGCGCGCAGGAGCCGACCGAGCGCTTCGGCCATGCCTGGGGCAACGAGTTCGTCACGCTGCTGCCCTTCCTGCTCGACGGGCGCGTCGCGGCGTCGAACGACGCGACCTACTACCAGCGCCAGACCCCGCTCTCCGAGGCGCGCTACAAGCCGCGCACGCTCGCGGACCAGAAGCGCCTGTACCGCGACTTCCTGCGCGAGGCGCTGCGGCTGCTCGGCGAATCCGGCCTGCCCGCGGCGCAGCGCGCGGCGCTGCTCCCGTCGCTGCTGGGCTACGCGGGGCGGCACGCGTGGAAGCTGCGCCGCCTCGTTGCGTCGAGCCTCGGCCTGCGCCGCCCCTGACGCCGCGTCCTCAGTCGAGGATGCGGGTGGTCGGCACGGCGACCACGAAGCGGCCGCCCCAGCCGCGCACATGCGCCATGCTCGACGTGATCTCCGCGGCGATGTTCCAGGGCAGGACCAGCACGTAGTCGGGCCGCGTCTCGGCGAGGCGCGACGGCGCATGGACCGGCAGGTGCGAGCCGGGCAGCAGGCGCCCCTGCTTGTGCGGGTTGAGGTCGACCACGTACTCCACGAGGTCCGTGCCGATGCCGCAGTAGTTCAGCAGCGTGTTGCCCTTCGCCGCCGCGCCATAGGCCGCGACCTTGCGCCCCTCGGCGCGCGCGCGGCGCAGGAAGGCGAGCAGCGCGTCGCGCACCGCGTCGACCTTCGCCTGGAAGCCCGCATAGGCCTCGACCCGGTCGAGCCCGGCGTCGCGCTCCATCGCGCGCACCCGCGCGAGGCCCGGTTCCTCCGCGCGCGGCGCGCCATCGGCGCGGCAGGCGAGCACGCGCAGGCTGCCGCCATGCGTGGGCAGCGTCTCGACGTCGAAGACGCGCAGCCCGTGGCGCGCGAAGGCGCGCTCCACCGCCAGCAGCGAGAAGTAGCAGTAGTGCTCGTGGTAGATCGTGTCGAACTGCACCTCGCGCACGAGGTTCAGGAGATGCGGGAACTCGACCGACAGCACGCCAGACGGCTTCAGCGCGCGCGCGAGGCCGGCGACGAAGTCGTTGAGGTCGGGCACGTGCGCGAGGACGTTGTTGGCGACGACGAGGTCCGCGGCGCGGCCCGTGGCCACGAGGTCGGCCGCGGCCTCGCGCCCGAAGAACCTCACCTCGACCGGGATGCCGAGCGCCTTCGCCGCCTCGGCGACGTTCGCCGCCGGCTCGATGCCGAGCACCGGGACGCCCGCGGCGAGGAAATGGCGCAGCAGGTAGCCGTCGTTGCTCGCGACCTCGACCACGAGGCTGGAGCCCGAGAGGCCGAAGCGCCGCGTCGCGTCCTCGCAGAAGCGCTTCGCGTGCGCGACCCAGGACGAGGAATAGGACGAGAAATAGGCGTACTCGCCGAATATGTCCTCGGGTGGCCTCACGGCCTCCACCTGCACCAGGAGGCAGGCGTCGCAGATCCGCGCATGCAGCGGGAAGGTCGGGTCCGGCGCGCCGGCCGCGTGCGGCGGCACGTAGCTGTTGGCGAGCGGCGTGCGCCCGAGGTCGACGAAGCTTCGGGCAAGCGGGGCGCCGCAGGAGCGGCAGGTCAGCGTCGTCATGGCGGTGCGCCTTCGTAGCGTTCGATGTCGGCGAGGACGAGGTCGCGCGCAGGCGCGCCCGTGGCGAGCGCGGCATGCCAGCCTGCGGTCCAGTCGATGGCGGCGTAGGCGGACAGGCGCGGCCGCCAGCCGAGCGTCGCGTCCGCGCGCGCGGAATCGAGCGTGAGGTACCCGGCCTCCGCGGGATGGTCGCCCGGCTGCGGCGCCCAGCCCGGGCGGCCGGAGAAGCGCGCGGAGAAGCGCGCGACGAGGTCGCGCACGGTCAGGAAGGCACCGGGATCGGGGCCGAAATTGAGCGCGACCGGCGCGCCCGCCGGATCCTCGGCCAGCGCCTGCGCATGGCGCAGGTATCCCGACAGTGGCTCGAGCACGTGCTGCCAGGGCCGCACCGCGCCGGGATAGCGCAGCTCGACCGGCCGGCCCGCGTCGAGCGCGCGCAGCAGGTCGGGGACGATGCGGTCCTCCGACCAGTCGCCACCGCCAATCACGTTGCCCGCGCGCGCCGTCGCCACGCCCACCCCGGCGGACGAGAGGAAGCTCGCGCGATGCGATTCCACGACGATCTCGGAGGCCGCCTTTGAGGCGCTGTAGGGATCATGCCCGCCGAGCGGGTCGTCCTCGCGGAAGGCGCGCCCCGCGCCGTCGTTGCGATAGACCTTGTCGGTGGTCGCGACGAGGATGGCGCGCAGGCCGGGCCGCCCGCGCGCGGCCTCGAGCAGGTTGAGCGTCCCCATCGCGTTGGTCGCGTAGGTCGCGGCCGGCTCGCGATAGGAGCGCCGCACCAGCGCCTGCGCGGCGAGGTGCAACACGATCTCCGGCGAGGCCGCCGCCATCGCCGCGGCGCAGGTCGCGGGGTCGCGGATGTCGCCGATCGTCTCGCCGA
>VGDA01000237.1 GCA_016869915.1 Alphaproteobacteria bacterium | reverse complement strand
CATCTCCTTCGCGCGCAGGACGATCGGCTGGGAGCCGCGCATCCAGCTCGAGGCCGGCCTGCGCCGGACCATCGCCTATTTCGAGCAGTTGCTCCGCGACGAGCTGCCCGGGCGCCGCGCGGCCAGGGCGAAGGCCAGCGGTCGCGCCGCGCCGCGCCGCGCCGCCGCCAGGCGTCCCAGGTGAAGCCCGGCGCCCGCCGGCGCAGGGGCGGGCAGTCGGCGATCGGCGCCGCGCCGCGAGGAGTCGACGGGAGCCACCGGGGACGGAGCCCGGATTACTCCTCGGGCAATGTCGGGGATGAGGTAATCCAGGCTCCGTCGCGGCCCTTCCCGTGATCGGAGCCATCGGAGGAGAGACGCCATGAGAGCGAACTGGGTGGCGGCGATCGTCATCGGCCTGTCGGCCACGGCACAGGCGCAGGACCGCCATGTCGGCAAGCTGAGGCTGCCCTCGAACCAGACCGTCGTCGTCGCGGAAGGCGATCTCGAGGCGCGCTCGACCGGCAGCTTCAGCGTGCGGCTCTACGCGGCGGCCGACGCCGCGGACGAGACGACGTTCTTCGTCGCCGGCCTGGTCCGCCCGCGCGACGGCACGATCGAGAGGACCGTCCTCGCCGACATCGACGGCGACAGGCGCGAGGACGTCGTCGTGATCGTGCGCTCCGCGGGTTCCGGCGGCTACCTGTCCGCCCATGCCTTCGCGGTCGGGAAGGACCGCCTGTCCCCCATCGCCACCGCCGAGGGCCTCGCCAAGGACGCCGACCCCATCGCCGCCCTCAAGAAAGCCAGGCGCCAACGGAAGTGACCGACGCGGGAGGACAGGCGTTGCCGGGCGTGGTGGTTGACGGAACTGCGGTTATCTGACCCTGACGTCCTGCCGGCAATCGACCTCGCTGCGATCGACGCCTGCGCCCGGGCCAACGAGTTCACCTGCTCGGCGTTCATCCCGGCTGCAGCCCGTCGAACGATGCGGAACGACAAGACCGCATAGGCGCGTGCCCTGGACCAAGAAGCGCCCGTCGGCGTCGACCGACGCGGGAAGTCCGGGGAGGAACCGCGCGCCCCGGCATGGCCATCGGCCCCCGGGGCCCCCCGCCCCGTCAGGGCGAAAGCCAGCGGTCGAGCTGCGCGGCGACGCGCCGCCGGTAGGCGTCCCAGGTGAAGTCCAGCGCCCGCCGGCGCGCGGCCTCGGACATGGAGGCGCGCAGGTCGGGGTCGCGCTGCAGCCGCTCGACGCGCTCGACGATCGCGTCGACGTCGCGGATCGGCACGACATAGCCCTCCTCGCCGTCGCGCACGACCGAGCCCGCGTTGGGCGTGGTGATCACCGGCAGGCCGCTCGCCAGCGCCTCGTAGGTGACGAAGGCCGAGCCCTCGTGCAGCGAGGGATAGACGAAGGCGTCGGCGTCCTGGAACAGCGCGTGCACCTCGTGGAAGGGCACGTGCGGCACGTGGCGGAACACGCCCTCGTAGGGCGCGAAGGCCGCGTCGGCGCCGACGCGGCGGCCGACCAGCACCAGCTCCAGCCCCGGCAGGCCCTGCAGCCGGCGCGCGGCCTCCAGCAGGTAGCCGATGCCCTTGCGCTGGCTCAGGTGGCCGACGAAGAGCAGGCGCATGCGGTCGCGCGGCCGCTTCGCCTCCGGCGGGCGGAAGCGCGCGACGTCGACGCCGTAGGGGATGGTGGCGATCTTCGCCTCCGGCACGCCGCGCGCGACCAGCGTGTCGCGCACGTAGTCGGAGGGCACGAGCACGCGATCGGTCTCCGCCAGCTCGGCGCGGTGCCGCTCGACGATCCAGCGCGGCGAATCGGGCATCGATTCCGCGAATTGCGGCGCGCGCGCGGCCTCCTCGCGGCCGAGTTCGAGGCCGTGCTCGAGATGGCCGATCACCTGGTTGAGGACGGTGAGCGCGCCCTGCCGACGCGCCGCGCGCGCGGCGTGCAGCGCGGAGCCGTCATGGCCGATCACCACGCGCGCCGGCTCGCGGCGCAGCGCGCGCGCCACGCGCCGGTCCATCACCTCGTTGCGCCAGCCGATGACGCGGGCGAGGCGCTCGCCGCCAAGCCCGGCGCGCGCGGTGGCGACATAGGCGAGCTCCGCCCAGGGCCAGGCGCGCGCGCGCGCGGGATCGACCAGCGCGTTGCTGCGCCGGCGCAGTTCGCGCTCGGCGCGCGCGCGCAGGCCATCCGGAAGCCGCGCCACCATCCGCGCGAGGCGCCCCGCGGGATCGTGGAAGAAGCCGGTGTCGAAGACGGCGTCGTAGCCCTCGCGCTGCAACCCGCCCACGAGGTTGTAGGCGAGGTGGTTCGACCCCGGATGGTGGACGAGGACGCGCGTCCCGGCGCGGTCGAATTCAGCCACGGCCCAGCCCCCTCGCGATCGCCGCGCGCAGCAGCCGGACGTCCTCGGCGTTCGGGACCATCATGCGCAGCGGATGCATGTCGAGCTCGCGCCCCAGGCGCCGCGCGAGCAGCACCGCCGTCACGCCCTGCGCGATGACGAGGCTCGCCGCCGCGCCCGCGAGGCCGAACGCGGGCACGAGGACCAGCAGCGACGGCGCGACCGCGACCAGGCCCCAGAGCTCTGCCCGCGGGATCGCCAGCGCGCGGTCGCAGGCCTTCAGCGCCGCGGCGCAGAGCAGCTTCGCCGCGAAGGGCAGCAGCCCGACGAGGCAGATGTTCGCGACATGCACCGCCGGCGCGAAGGGCGCGCCGAAGAGGAGCGGGATGATCCAGGCGTTGGTCGCCCAGAGCACGACGTCGATCGCCGCCACCAGCACGAGCGCGAGGCGCAGGTAGCGGCCGAACACGACCACCTTGCCGGCCTGCGTCTCCTGCGCGCTGATCTTCGGGAAGGCGATGTTGGCGATGGTCTGCACGAGGATCAGCGGCCCGTTGGCGACGGTCAGCGCGACGGCGTAGATGCCGAGGTCGCTCGCCGTCATCATCGTCGCGACGACGGCCTGGTCGAGCTTCTGGCGCAGGCTGTGCAGCACCTCGCCCGCATGGGCCTTGGCGCCGTAGACGACGAGCGCGCGCGCCTCCGTCCCCGACGCGCGCAGGCCGAGCCAGCCGCGCCGCGCCATCAGCACGGCGCCCAGCGCCGCGGAGGCGAGCATGGCGACGATGTTCGCGGCCGCGAATTCCGGCGCCTCCGGCGCGATGGCGAGGCCGAGCACGACGATCCCCGCGAGGTAGAGCGTCGGCACGACGGCGCGCACGACGTTCCACGCCACGAGGTCGAGCTGGCCCTGGAACATGTTCGCCGCGAAGAGCGACAGGAAATAGGTCGGCAGGTAGAGCGCCATGTACCACCACGCCGCGGCGACGATGTCGGCGTCGTGGCCGGGCATGACGAAGGGCAGGATCGCGAAGCCGACCGGCACCAGCACGGCGCAGAGCGCGGCGACCAGCGCCAGCATCGTGCCGCAGACCAGCCGCGCCGGGCTGGCGCCCGAGGCGAGGCGGTACAGCATCGCGTCGGACAGCGCGAGGCAGCCGAGCTCCGCCACCAGGCCCGGCCAGAGCATCAGCGCCGCGAGCTCGCCGCGGCCCTCCGCGAGCAGCAGCCGCGCGGCGAGCAGCCCCGTCGCGACGTTGACGACCTGGATGTAGAGCGTGGTCGCGAAGGAGATCGAGACGTCGCGCACGCCGCCGGTGCTCATGGCGCGCCGCGCGGCTCCGGCGCGACCAGGCCCGGGCATTCGCGCGCGAGCGCCGCGCGCAGCCCGGCGATGTCCTCGGCGAAGCTCCAGCGCTCGATCAGCTCGAGGCTGCGCCGGCCCATCGAGGCCAGCCGCGCCGCGTCGCCCATCACGTCGCGGATGGCGGCGGCCATGCCGTCGATGTCGTCGGTGCGGAAGATCGCGCCGTTCTCGCCGGGGCGCACGAGGTCCGGCGCGCAGCCGACCATGTCGGAGACGATCACCGCGCGGCCCGCGCACATCACCTCGTTGACCACGAGGCCCCAGGCCTCTTGGCCGGAGGGCAGGATGAAGGCGTCGCAGAGGTCGTAGGCGACGGGCAGCTGCGACTGCGGCACGAAGCCCAGGACCTTCACCGAGCCGGGCGCCAGCGCGGCGGCGCGCGCCTCGACCTCGGCGCGCAGCGGGCCATCGCCCGCGAAGACGAGGCAGGGCCGGCGCAGTGCGGGATCGGCCTGCACGCGCGCGAAGGCCTCCAGCAGCTGCAGCGGGCGCTTGCGCTCGATCAGCTTGCCGCAGGAGAGCAGCACCGGCCGGCCGGGCTCAAGCCCCCAGGCCGCGCGCACCTGCTCGCGCGTCGAAGCGGCGACCAGCGCGCCCTTGCGGAAATGCGCGTTATCCACGGCATAGGGCACGAGCGAGATGCGCGCGGGGTCGATGCCGTTCTGCTCGTAGTAGCGGCGGTTGAGGGTGCCGATGGCGAGGAAGCCGTCGACGCCCGCGCCCAGCCCCGCGAAGAAGGCGCGCTTGGCGAACGTCTTCAGCGCCGAGCGCCGCGCCGAGATCGGCGTCGCCTCGTCGCGCAGGAAGACCTTGATGCCGCGCCGCCTGGCGGCGGCGATCGCGCACCAGTGGTGCCAGCGCGCGTAGCCGTGGATCCAGAGCGCGTCGAAGCCGCCGCGGTCGAGCGCCCTGCCGAAGCCGTGCGAGAGCGGCGCCCAGAAGCCGAGGATGGGCTCGATGCCTTCCGGCGGGCCGCGGTCGAGCCGCGGCAGGACCTCGTGTGCGTAGCCCTCGAGCAGCGGCACGTCCCAGGTGATCTGCTGCGCGAAGTCGTGCGCCTTGAAGCTGCGCGCGGAGAAGTCGGTCGCGAAGAACGCCGTGAGGTCGATGTCCGGCTGCGCGGCGACCTGGCGCAGCAGCGGCGCCTGGTACTGGATCGGATGGGTGACGAGATAGGCGAGGCGGAGCTTGCGCATGGATGTGCCGCTGGGGTCAGGCCGCATGGGTGCGGGCGGAGAGGATGTCGCGGCAGGCGGCGACCGCCTCGCCGACGCCGATCGCGGTGATGCAGCGCTTGCGCTCGGCCACGCAGGTCTCCAGCCCGCAGCCGCCGCAGGCGACCTCGCGTTGGAGGATGCGGTTGCCTTCGCCGCGCGGGAACCAGATCCCGGGCCGCGCGCGCGCGCTGAAGATCGCCATCACCGGCGTGCCCACCGCGGCGGCGAGGTGCATGGGCCCGCTGTCATGCGCGGCGAGCATCCGCGCGCGCGCCAGGACGAGCGCGCTGACGCGGGGGCTGACCGCGCCGCAGAGGTCGCGATGCGGGCCGCGCCACGCGGCAGCGACGCGCGCGGCGCGCTCGCGGTCCGCAGGGCCGCCGACGGTGACGGGGCCGAGGCCGGTGCCGGTGCTGCGCGCGGAAAGCCCGCCGGCGAGCAGCGCCCAGTTCTCCGCGCCCCAGTCCTTGGCCTCGATCTTCGAGCCCGGCGCCATGGCGATGAAGTCGCCGGCGCCCGCGAAGCCGCGCCGCGCGGCGTCGGCCTGCTGGCGCTCCTCCTGCGTGAAGCCGAGGTCCCAGAGCGCGGGATCGTCGATCGACGCCTCGCCGAGCGCGGAGATCCGGCGCAGCAGGTAGGCGGCCTCGGATTCCCAGAGCCCCGTGTCGGGGTCGAAGGCGTGGCTGCCATCCGCGCCGAGCTCGGGCATGCCGACGATGCTCATCAGGCCGCAGCTCATGAAGAAGGCGAGGTGGCGCACGGTGCGCAGGCGCGAGACCTGCTCGACGAGGTAGACGAGCACGTCCGGCGCGTAGTCGCGGATCGAGCGGCGCACTGCGGCGATCGCCGACGCGCTGCGCTCCGACGGATCGAAATGCATGTAGCCGTGGGCGTGGCCGGTCCCGCCGAGCACGGCGTCGAGGTCGGTCTCGCGCGCGCTGCGCGGCACGTTGGTCAGCACGCGCCGCTCGGCGCGCGGGAAGGCGCGCGCCACGAGATGGAAGCTCGGCAGCGCGACGACCGTGTCGCCGAGGCTGCCGAGGCGGAAGACCAGCACGCGCCGGACGTCGTCGGGGATGCGGCGCCAGGGCA
>VGDA01000236.1 GCA_016869915.1 Alphaproteobacteria bacterium | reverse complement strand
CGGGCAGCGTGCTTGGCCGCGTGATGGCGACCCTCGAGGCCTTCGACCGCCGCCTGTCGCCGCCCGGCTCGCGCTGACGCCCCGCGCGCGGCGCTCAGGCGCGGCGGCGCAGCAGGTGCAGCGGCGCGTGTCCCTGCGCCGAGAGGAAATTCGACTCGTGCCCCCAGAGGCCGGCGATCACGCCGGCATAGACCGCGCGGAAATCGACGCGCGCGCGGACGTCGCCGTCCTCGAGCGCGTCGAGGTCGGGCGTCGTCCCGCGCAGCCCGCCCTCCACCGCGCAGCCGAGCGCGAAGAGGGGCGCGGCGGCGCCATGGTCGGTGCCGCGCGACAGGTTCTCCGCGGCGCGCCGGCCGAATTCCGAGTAGGTCAGGACGAGCGTGTCGTTCCAGCGCCCCATCTCGCGCATCGCGGCGCGGAACGTCGCGAGCGCGCCGGCCACCTGGCCCAGCAGGCGCTCGTGCCGCTGCGCCTGGTCGGCGTGGGTATCGAAGCCCGCGAGCGTCACCTTCCACGCCGGCGCATGCACGCCATCGGCCACCAGGTCCGCCGCATGGGCGAGGCCGCGCGCGAGAGGGTCCCAGCCGAAGCGGCGCGAGAAGCGTTCGCGTCCCGTGAGCTTGCGCTGCACCGCCTGCGCCGCGGCAGCCGCCTCGTTCTGCGTGCGCACGAGATGGCGCAGCGCCTCCGGCCCGCCGGCGGGCGCGCCGAGCGCGCGCAGCCTCTCGCCCTGCGCGAGGAACTGGCGCGGGTCGCGCATGTTGACGACGCGCAGGCCGGCGCCCGCAAGCGGGCCGATCGCGCCGGTGCCGACGACGATGCCGTCCGCGTCTGCGCCCGCGCGCAGCGCCGGCGAGGGATGCTCGCGCAGAGCGCGCGCCGCCCAGCCCTCGCTGGCATAGGCGTCGCTGGCGGTCGCCTGCTCCCAGATCTCGATCGAGCGGAAATGCGAGCGGTTCGGCCGCGGGTAGCCGACCGATTCGACGATCGCGCATTCGCCCGCGTCCCAGGCCTCGAGCAGCGGCGCGAGCGCGGGATGCAGCGCATGGTCGGCGTCGAGGCCGAGCGCGCGCGCGGGATCGATCGCGAGTCCGGGGCGCAGGCTGCGATAGGCCGGCTGCGAGACGGGGATGACGGTGTTGAGCCCGTCATTGCCGCCCTGCAGTTCCACGAGCACGAGGATGCGCTGGTCGAGCGGCCCGGGCAGGGCGTCGCCCCTGCGCGGTGCGCGGATCGATGCCGCGGGCGCGAGCGGCGCCTGCCCGTCGGTTCCGCAGGCGGCGAGCAGCGCCGTCCCGGCTAGGAAGACTCGGCGATCCATGGGCCCGGCCCTCACATCAGCTGGTAGACGGGATCGAAGACGATGGCGCGCAGCAGCGCCTCGGCCTCGGCGCCGCCCTGCGCGCCACCGACCGGCGGCAGCGGCGCGAGCGCGCGCCAGGCCATGTCCGGACGGCGCAGCAGCGGGGGAAGCCCGCCCAGCCAGCCGCGCGCGTCGAGATGCGTCGCGCGCGGCGGCAGGGCGGTCGCCGGCGCGCGCGTCGAGGCCGGCGCCATGCCGGCGCCCATCGACGGCGCGGCCATGCCGGCCATCATGCCTTCGGTCGCGTCGCGCGGGCGCATGCGGCCGGCGGCGCGCATCGCCGCGAGATCGAAGACGAGCTCGCCATTGCAGTTGAGGTTGCCGGGGCGCGGCGGGCCGCCGCAACTGACGCCGCGCCAGGCCTGGGTCGCGTCGGCGGCCTGGAAGCGCTCGCCATCGGCCTCGAGCCATTCCACGAAGAGGTTGCGGTCGCCGCGGCGCGGCCCGTCCGAGGCAGGCGCCGCGGCGTCGTTCAGGAACTCCACCTTCGCGACGCGGATTTCCTCGTCGACCTGGAAGCGCAGGACGCGCCAGTTCCAGTCGGCGCGGTCGGGCAGCGTGCCGTGGCGCGCGGTGTCGGTGGCGAACTCGATCTCGCGCCGCGCGACGAGGCGGTCGCCGTTGATCGTGAGCCTCATGATCGGCGGCCCGTTCCAGGCGTCCCCCGCGACGCGCAGCGCCAGGACGCGGCGGCCCGCCATCTCCGGGCCGGCGACCAGCTGGCGGTTGGCGAGCAGCCGCTCCATCACGTCGTGCCGAGCGACCAGGCTCGCCGGCGTGATCCACGCCGTGCCGCCCGGCCAACCCTTCACGTTGGGCGGCTCGAACAGGTCCTGGCCCAGCCGCCTGCCATGGACGGGCAGCGCGCCCAGGTCGACGACGGGCAGGCCGAGCTCGCGATGCGCCGCGACGATCAGCACGACGGGCGACTTCACCAGCGCGCCGCGGTGGCGCGGGCTCCAGAAGGCGTCGGACAGGAAGAGCGCGCGCAGAGCCGGGCGGATCTCCCATCCCGAGCCGCGCAACGCCGCGGCGATCGCCGCCTCGGCCGCTGCGTCGGGCTCCGGCGCGCCGAACTCGCGCCAGAGCTTCGCGGCGAGGAAGGCTGCCGTGCGATCGCGCGCGAGCAGCACGCGCACGACGTCCGCGGCGCCGGAGCCCGGCTCGCCCAGGAAGCGCTTGGTTCCGGGATCGTGGTTGCCGGGGAAGAAGCGGAAGCCCCAGTCGTCGCGCGGATCGAGGCCGAGCCCGGTGAGCGCGCGCGCAATCTCGCGGATGTCGGCCTCCGCGTAGTGCCCCTCGCCCAGCGCGAAGAGCTCGAGCAGCTCGCGCGCGAGGTTCTCGTTGGGCCGTCCCTTCACGTTGCGATGCGCGTCGAGGTAGCGCAGCAGGACGGGGTCGGAGAGGCTCGCCTCGAGCAGCCGCGCGAAGCTGCCGCCGGCCTCGGCGCGGAACATCGCGTTCTGGTCCCACATGCGGTGGACGTTCTGGCCGACGCCCTCGAAGGCGGAGACGAAGTGGTTGTGCCAGAACAGCGCCATGCGCTCGGTCAGCGGCGATGGCGTCGAGATCATCTCCGCGTACCACCAGGCCTTCACCTGCTGCAGCTCGGCGCGCCGCGCCTGGATGAAGGCGTCGCGCTCGCCCTGGGTCATGCGCGAATACATGTCCCGGTAGGGCGGCCAGGGCGCGTCGAGGAAGGCGGGCCGCGGCAGCACCGGCGCGCGCCGCATGCGCGACAGGAGCAGGTCCACCGCCTGCTCGCGCGCGAGCGGCGCGAGTTCCTCGATCTCCGCGGGCGCGGCGCCGAAGCCCACGCGCGCGAGCAGGTGGCGGGCCTCCTCTGGCGGCAGCGCGTGGCTGACGGGCGCCACGAGGATCGCGGCGAGCAGGGCCAGCACGATGGCGAGGCTGCGCAATGGACACTCCTGTCCGGGAGCGGCAAGCCTCCGCCCGCGGCGTCAAGAAAGCGTGAAGCGCCCCGCCGGGCGACGGGGGCTCAGGTCCCCGCGAGCGGCAGGCCGCAGGCGCGCAGCGCGGCGCGCAGCACGATGCGGCGATGCACGGGATGCGCCAGCGACGCGACGTCGTGGCCGAGCGCGTCGTAGACGACGCGACCCCGCCCGACCTCCCGCTCCCACAGCACGGGGTGCCAGGCGCCGCCGGCAGCGCGCGCATGGGCGAGCGGCACGAGCCCGGGCTGGAGGTCGAGGTCGCCATAGACCTCGTCGCGCAGCTCGAAGTCCGGCAGCCCCGCGAGCAGCGGGTGGCCGCGCGCGTCGAGCCGCACCTCGACCGGGCCGAAGGGCGGGTGCGAGGACCGGCCCCATCGCCAGGCGCCGCCGAGGATGCGGCCCCATCCGGGCCAGTCGTCGAAGCAGATGCTGGCGGTATGCAGCCCGAGCAGCGCGCCGCCGCGCGCCAGGTGCCCCTCGATCGCCGCGCGCCCCTGCTCGGAGAGGGCGAAGGACCAGCGCGCGCGATGCGGCGCGTATTTCTCATGCTGCGTCATCGACCAGCGCAGCGCGTTGATCGTCAGCAGGTCGAACTCGCCGCGCGCGACGCGCGCGAGGCCCGCCTCGACGTCCTCGGTCATCTCGCTGGCGATGCCATGCGGCGCCAGCATCGAGGCAAACTCGGCGCCCGAGGCCGCGAAGGGATGCGTGATGCCGCCGATGATGACGAGGTTGCGCATGGTGCCATGCCGTGGTGCCGCCGCAGGGGATGCGAGCCTATGCGATCCGCGCATGGACGTCGCGGTTCAACGCCGCGCGCGGGTGCACTAGGATCCGCTGCAGGTCAATGCGACGAGGGGGAGACGGGACATGGGCATCGCGAGCGGGACCGGCGTGCGGGAGGTCGACCTTCCCTGGGTCGATATCGGGGTGCGGCCGGGCTACAAGCAGCGCTACCAGGGCTTCTTCGACAAGGCGCGCGGCATCGGCGCGCGCATCGGCAGCCTCTACGCCGACCCCTACTACCACTCGCCGCGCCATCGCCATACGTTCCAGCAGGTCCGCCTGCTCGTCGGCGGCAAGATGAAGTACGGGCGCGAGGTCTACGAGGCGGGCGACTGCCTCTACATCCCCGAGGGCGCCTATTACGGCCCGATCAAGCCGGTGCCAGTCGAGGAAGGCGGCTCCGAGCAGATGCACTTCATCGACATCCAGTTCGAGGGCCCGTCCGGCATCCCCTACCCCGATCCCGACGAGGTCGTGACTGCGCAGCGCGCGCTCGCGCAGGCCGGCAAGTTCGAGGAAGGCGTCTACACCTTCCCGGACGGGCGCAACCGCGACGCCTACGAGGCGATCCTCGAGAAGGTGACGGGCGAGCCCGTCGTCTACCCGCAGCCGCGCCTGACCAGCTACGTCGTGATGCGCTCCGGCGCCTATCCCTGGATCGCGCATCGCACGGTGCCGGGCGTGTCGGCGAAGCATCTCGGCTATTTCTTCGAGACCGGCCCGAACATCAAGCTGGTGTCGATCGCGGCGGGCGCGGCGATCCCCGCGGCCAGCCCCGCGGGCCATCGCGCGGTGTTCCTGACCGAGGGCACGGCGTCCTTCGACGGCAAGGACTTCCCGACCACGTCCTACTTCATGCTGCCCTCGGGCGAGCGCCACGGCGCGATCTCGGCCAAGGACGACGTGAAGCTCCTGATGGTCGGCTGGTCAAAGTCCGAGATCGTGCCCTTCGAGCTGTTCTGATCCCCGGCCGGAGGCGCGATGCCATGAAGCTCGGCACGATCTCGGTCGCCGGCGGCCCCTGGCGCGCCGCGGCCTTCCCCGCGGAAGGCCGCGCCACCGACCTCGCGGCCGCCGCGGCCGCGCTCGGCATGACGGTGCCGGGCCTCTCCTCCGGGGTCGAGGACGGTTCCTGGCTCGGCGCGGAGGGACAGGCGCTCGCGCGGCGCGTCGGCGAGGCGGCCGAGGCACGAATCGCGTCCGCGGTCCACGACCTCGCCTCGGTGCGGCTCGGCCCGCCGGTGCCGCGCCCGCGCAGCTTCATCGCGGCCGGGCGCAACTACGCCGACCACCTGCGCGAGGGACAGCGCATCTGGGCCGAGCGCGGCCGGAAGATCGAGAAGGCCGAGCACCCGACGGCCTTCGTGAAGCTCGCCTCGGCGATCATCCCGCATGGCGAGGCGATCCGCATCCCGCGCGGCGTCGACTGCGTCGACTACGAGATCGAGCTCGTCGTGGTGATCGGCAGCCCCGCCTTCGAGGTGCCGCGCGCGCGTGCGCTCGACGTCGTGGCCGGCTACACGATCTGCAACGACGTCGGTGCGCGGCGGATCCAGCGCGTCGAGATGGAGCACCAGATCGGGCTGACGCTGTCCAAGAACTTCCCGAGCTTCGCGCCGCTCGGCCCGTGGATGACGACCGCCGACGAGATCCGCGACCCGCAGGTGCTCGACATCCGCATGGCGGTGAACGGCGAAACGCGCCAGCACGCCAATACCTCGGACATGATCTTCGGCATCGCCGAGCTGGTGTCGTACTGGTCGCGCGTGGGCCTGTCGCCAGGCGACATGATCACGACGGGCACGCCCTCGGGCGTGGCGCTGGCGCGGCCGGAGCCCGAGCGCTTCTACCTGAAGCCGGGCGACGTGGCCGAGGCGACGATCGAGCGCATCGGCACGCTGCGCAACAAGGTGGCGGACGCCTGAGCGCCAGCGGCC
>VGDA01000235.1 GCA_016869915.1 Alphaproteobacteria bacterium | reverse complement strand
CTCAGGTTTCCACATCGGGCGCCCCCTCCGCGAATCGGGCACCTCCAGCGAATCACAACCGATTCCACAGACTCAAACTCTTTCCGGATCGGCTCTGAGGCCCGGGATCCCACGGGCAGCGGGTTGGCCGGGCCGCGATTCCTTCAGCGCTCGCGGGGCTGGCAGGCGAGCTTCCAGGTCAGCACGACCTGGCTGCCGCGCTCGATGCGGCCTTCCTCGCGGATGACGTAGCCCTTGGGGCATTTCTCCTCTGCCTGCGCGAAATCGAGCATCGGCGAGGCGACCACCTTGCCGTCGGAGATGTAGACCTTCTCCACGACCGCCGAGGAGCCGAACCACGCCGGCTGCCCCGCCTCGGGGTTGTAGGTGGCGCCGGAGACGGTCGCCGCGGCTGCGGTCGCGACGAAGAAGAGCGTGCTTGCTCCGGGCATGGTGGCGGCCTCCAGCCTGCGTGGTCGAGGACAGGATGCTAGCGCGCTTCGCGCCGGCCTCCAAGCCGGCAGCGCGCGGGCTCAGCCGAGGAAATCCGGCTCCTCGCGCGAGAGCGTGCGCACGACCGCCGCGATGAAGCCCTTCGCATAGGCCTTGAAGCGCGGCACGTCCCTCGGGATCGACGCCATCATCTGGCTCGGGATGCGCTGCAGCTCGTGGCCGCCGGCCTCGGCCAGGATCTGCATGCGGCACGTGTCCTCGAGGTAGAGCAGCCGCAGCAGGGCCTCGCCGATCGACGCGCCGACGACCAGCGGGCCGTGGCACTCCATCATCAGGATGAAGTCGTCGCCGAGCAGCCTCGCCAGCCGCTCGCCCTCGGCCGGCGTCAGCGCCGGCCCGTCGAAGCCCCGGTCGTAGGCAATGCGCTGGTAGAACGACATCGCGGAGAGGTAGCTCGGGCTCACCTCGCCGCCCTTGCGCATGCAGATCGCCGTGGCGTGGTGCATGTGCGTGTGGAGCACCGCGACCGCATGCGGCAGCAGGCGGTGGATCGGCGCGTGGATGCAGAAGGCGGTCGTCTCGACCGTGCGCCCGTCCGCGTCGTGCAGCGTGCCGTCATGCGCCGCGACCACCATGTCGCTCGCGCGCGCCTCGGCCCAGAAATGCCCCTCCGGATTGATCAGCATGAGGTCCGGCCGCCCCGGAACCGCGACCGAGAAATGGTTGCACACGCCGCTCTGGAAGCCCTGGCGGGCCGCCCAACGCAGCGCCGCGGCCAGCTCGATCCGCGCCTGCGCCAGCGCTTGGTCGTCCTTCTTCATCTCCCGCCCTCGTCCCCTCGCGTTGCGTGGGCCGGATCCCAACAGGACGCCCACGCCGCCGCAAGGCCCTTGCACGCTTGACCCGCGCGCGGCGGGGCATGATGTACCCGCCTCCCCGACACAGGAGAGAGCCCATGAACAGGACGATACTGGTCGCCGCCATCGCGCTGCTGCTCGGCTTCGCCGCGGCGTCGCTCGCCCAGCATCGCCACCACGGCCATGGCGCGGCGCCGTCGCGCGGCGACACGCCCTCGACCCTTGCCTACAAGGAGGTGGCCGCGCGCATGCACCGCGACATGGACATCGCCTACACCGGCGACGCCGACCGCGACTTCGCCGCCGGCATGATCCCGCACCACCAGGGCGCCATCGAGATGGCGCAGGTGGTGCTGCGCCACGGCAAGGACCCGGAGATCCGCAAGCTCGCCCAGGAGATCGTCGCCGCGCAGGAGAAGGAGATCGCCTGGATGAAGGCCTGGCAGGCCCGCCAGCGCTGACAGCGGCGCCCGGAGCCCCGGCGTGGCCGGCGGGGCCAAGCTCGCGCATTGCGCGCGGCGCGACCTGCGATAACATCCGGGGCTCCAACCAGAAGAAAGGCTCCAAGAGATGAAACGCAGGCATTTCGTCGCCGGCACCGGCCTCGCCGCCGCCGCCTCCGCGACCGTCCTCCCCGCGCGCGCGCAGGCCGGCAGCCTGCGCATCGGCTTGCTGACCACGCTCTCCGGGCCCTCCGCCGGCCTCGGCCGCGACACGGTCGATGGCTTCAACCTCGGCATCAGGCATGCCGGCGGCAGGCTCGGCGGCCTCGCGACCGAGGTGATCAGCGCCGACGACCAGCTCAAGCCCGACGTGGGCAAGGCGACGGCCGAGCGCATGGTGCAGCGCGACCGCGTCGACATCATGACCGGCGTCGTTTTCTCCAACGTGATGCTGGCGATCTCCGACACGGTGCTGAAGGACCGCCGCGGCGTCTTCTACCTCAGCTCGAACGCAGGCCCCTCCGAGCTCGCGGGCCGCGACTGCCACCCGAACTTCTTCTCGGTCTCCTGGCAGAACGACAACACGCACGAGGCGATGGGCGAGCACATGACGAAGGCGGGCATAAAGCGCGCCTACCTGCTCGCGCCGAACTATCCCGCGGGCAAGGACGCGCTCACGGGCTTCAAGCGCTTCTTCAAGGGCGAGATCGTCGCCGAGGTCTACACGCAGATCGGCCAGACCGACTACGCGGCCGAGCTCGCGGCGCTGCGCGCGGCCAGGCCGGAGGCCACCTACTTCTTCTATCCCGGCGGCATGGGCATCGCCTTCGTGCGCCAGTACACGGCGGCGGGACTTGCGCAGCAGGTGCCGGTCTTCGGCCCGTCCTTCAGCCTCGACCAGACGATCCTGCCGGCGATCGGCGACGCGGCGCTCGGCCTCTACGCCTCGACCTTCTGGTCCGAGAAGCTGGAGAACCCCGCGAACGCGAAGTTCGTCGCCGACTTCGAGGCGGCGCACAACCGCATCCCGAGCCCCTACGCCGCGCAGGCCTACGACGCGGCGCAGCTGATCGACGCGGCGCTCAAGCAGGCCGGCGGGATCGCCGACAAGGCGAAGTTCCGCAACGCCCTGCGCGCGGCGAACTTCTCCTCGGTGCGCGGGCCGTTCCGCTTCAACGCCAACCACTTCCCGATCCAGAACTACTACCTGACGCAGATCCAGAAGGATGCGCGCGGGCGGCTGGTGAACGAACTGCGCGGCGTCATCTTCTCGAGCCACGCCGACGCCTATTCGGGCCAGTGCCGCATGAAGCCCTGAGCCGGCGCATGCGCGGTTCCCCGGGCGCCATGCGCGCCCGGGGGCCGGCGGGCCCGCGCCACGGCGCGACCAGACGATGTCCTTCCTCCTCCTCGTCGAGCAGGCGCTCAACGGGCTCCAGCTCGGCGTGACGCTGTTCCTGATCGCGGCCGGGCTCACGCTCGTGCTCGGCATCATGAACCTCGTCAACCTCGCGCATGGCTCGCTCTACATGCTCGGCGCCTTCTTCGCCGCGAGCTTCGCGCGCCTGACCGGCAGCTTCGCGCTCGCCGTGGTCCTGTCCCTCGCCGCGAGCGCGCTGGTCGGACTGCTCGTCGAGCTGGTGGTCCTGCGCCACCTCTACCGGCGCGACCACCTCGACCAGGTGCTGGGCACCTTCGGCCTGATCCTCTTCTTCAACGAACTCACCAAGATCGCCTGGGGCCCGATGGCGCTCTTCGTCGACGTGCCGCCCGCGCTGTCGGGCCGCGTCGAGCTCATCCCCGGCGCGCCCTACCCGGTCTACCGCCTCGTCGTGCTGGCGGCCGGCCTCGCGGTCGCGGCGGGGCTGTGGTGGCTCATCACCCGCACGCGGCTCGGCATGCTGATCCGCGCCGGCGCGTCCAACCGCGAGATGGTCGGCGCGCTCGGCATCGACATCGACCGCCTCTACACCGCCGTCTTCGCGCTCGGCGCGGCGCTCGCGGCCTTCGCCGGCGCGATGGCCGGGCCGCTCTACGTCGTCGAGATCGGGATGGGCGACGCGATCCTCATCAAGGTCTTCGTCGTCATCGTGATCGGCGGCATCGGCTCGATCCGCGGCGCCTTCGTCGCGGCCCTGCTCGTCGGCATGGTCGACACGTTCGGGCGCATCCTGCCCTCGCTCGCGGGCCTGCCCTCCGCGCTCGCGGAGATGGCGGTCTACGTCCTGATGGCCACGGTCCTGTTCTTCAGGCCGACCGGCCTCTTCGCGGCGCGCGGATGAGGGCCGCCCTCGATCGCCGCGCCGCAGTCGCCATCGGCCTGATGGCCCTGCTCGCCATCCTGCCACTGGTGGCGACCTGGCTCGACCAGGGCTTCTATGTCGGCCAGCTCCGCCGCGTGCTGATCTTCGCCATCGCCGCGGTCAGCCTCGACATCATCCTCGGCTATGGCGGCATGGTCAGCCTCGGCCACGCTGCCTTCGTCGGCGCCGGCGCCTATGTCGTGGCACTGCTGCACTGGCACGCGGACCGGGAGATCGAGGTCCTCGGCCTCCTGCCCGGCACGATGCAGAGCCTCGCCACGATCCCGGCGGCCATGCTCGTGGCCGCGCTGCTCGCGCTCGCCATCGGCGCGATCAGCCTCCGCACGTCCGGCATCTACTTCATCATGATCACGCTCGCCTTCGCGCAGCTCGTCTATTTCCTCTTCGTGTCGCTGCGCTTCGAGGATGCCGGCCGCTCCTATGGCGGCGACGACGGGCTGCGCTACCCGGCCGACGTTTCCGTGCTCGGGATCATCGAGACGACGAACGACCTTGGCTTCTACTTCGTTGTCTGGGCCGTCCTAGCGCTCGTGCTGGTCGGCGCGCAGCGCCTCGTGCGCTCGCGATTCGGCGTCGTCCTCCAGGGCATACGCGACAACGAGCGGCGCATGCGCGCGATCGGCTTCCCGACAACGCGCTACCGCCTCGCGGCCTTCGTCCTCTCCGGCGCGATCGCGGGACTGGCCGGCGCGCTGCTCGCCCTCCACGAGGGCTACGTGAGCCCGTCGCTGATGCACTGGACGCGCTCCGGCGACCTCGTCGTCATGGTCGTGCTCGGCGGCATGGGCACGCTGTTCGGGCCGGTCATCGGCGCGACGCTCTTCCTGCTGCTGGAGAAGTTCCTGCCCGACTTCACCGAGCACTGGATGATCGTTTTCGGCCCGCTCCTCGTCCTCGCCGTGCTGTTCGCGCGGCGCGGCCTGATCGGGCTGTTCGACAAGCGCGGCGAGGAGGCCCGCGATGGCGGCCACTGACGCCCTGCTCGAGGCGCGCGGCCTCGTGAAGCGCTTCGGCGGCCTGCTGGCCACGGACGACCTCGACCTGTCCGTGCGGCGCGGCGAGATCCACGCGGTGATCGGGCCGAACGGCGCCGGCAAGACGACGCTGATCGGGCAGCTTACCGGCGAGCTGCGTCCCGACTCAGGCAGCATCCACTTCGACGGGGCCGACGTCACCACCCTGCCCGCGCCGGCGCGCGCGCGGCTCGGGATCGCGCGTTCCTTCCAGATCACCCAGATCTTCCGGCGCTTCACGGTGCTGGAGAACGTGATGCTCGCCGTGCAGGCGCGCGAGCCGCATGCCTTCCGCTTCTGGACCGACGCGCGCCGCGACGAGGCGCTCGCCGGGCCGGCGCGGCGCGTGCTCGAGGAGACCGGGCTTGCCGCCTCGGCCGGACGCCTCGCCGGCGCGCTCGCCCATGGAGAGCAGCGCCAGCTGGAGATCGCGATGGCGCTCGCGACCTCGCCGCGCATGCTGCTGCTCGACGAGCCGATGGCGGGCATGGGGCGCGAGGAATCGGAACGCATGACCGGGCTGCTCCGGCGGCTCAAGGCGCGCGAGACGATCCTGCTCGTCGAGCACGACATGGACGTCGTATTCGCCCTCGCCGACCGCGTCACCGTGCTCGTCTATGGCCGCGCGATCGCCTGCGGCACGCCCGACGAGATCCGCGCCAACCAGGAGGTGCGCACCGCCTATCTCGGCGAGGACGAGGCCGCATGAGCGCGCTGCTCGAGGTACGCGGCCTCGAAGCCGCTTATGGCGCGAGCCAGGTCCTCTTCGGCATCGACCTCGCGATCGGCGCGGGCGAGGTCGTGACGCTGCTCGGCCGCAACGGCATGGGCAAGACGACGACGATCCGCTCCATCCTGGGCCTCGTGCCGCCGCGCGCCGGGACGATCGGCTTCGGCGGCGAGGAGATCGGCGGCTGGCCCTCGCATCGAATCGCGCGCGCCGGCATCGGCCTCGTGCCGGAGGGCCGCCAGGTCTTCCCGAACCTGACGGT
>VGDA01000234.1 GCA_016869915.1 Alphaproteobacteria bacterium | reverse complement strand
GAGCTGCGTCCCGGCGAGCAGGCCGTGTTCGTGGCCAATCCGAACTACTTCCGCGAGAAGCCCTTCTACGACCGCGTCATCTACCGCGCGGTGCCTTCAGCCGGCAGCCGCCTGACGCTGCTCAAGAGCCGCCAGGTCCAGTGGATCGAGCGCCCGTCGACGCAGTTCGTGAAGGACCTGCAGAGCGACCGCAACGTGAAGGTCCAGGACACGTTCGGCCGCTCGATGTCGTCGATCCGCATGAATGTCGGCATCAAGCCCTTCGACGACGTGCGCGTTCGCCAGGCGCTCAACCATGCCGTCAACAGGCAGGCCTTCGCCGACTCGATCTATTTCGGCCTGGCCACCGAGGCGCGTTCGATCGTGCCGCCCGCGCTCGGCGGGTACGACCCGAGCCATTTCCGCTATCCCCACGACCCCGCGAAGGCGAAGGCGATGCTGGCGGAGGCCGGCTACCCAAACGGCTTCGAGGTCGAGCTGCTCTACGGCTCCGAGTACTGGTGGGAGGAGCCGCTCTGCATCCAGGTCGCCGCCCAGCTCAAGGAGGTCGGCGTCACCGCCAGGCCGACCAAGATCACGCTGGCCGACCTGCGCGCGCGCGGCGCCATCAACCGCATGGACATGCCGTTCTTCGCCTTCGAGGACGGCCCGATCGTGCTCGACCCGGTCTACTGCCTCTACCTGCTGGCGCACAGCAAGGGCGTGTCGAACCGGGCGCGCTACGCGAACCCGGCGCTCGACGCGCTCGTCGACCAGGGGCGACAGACGCTCGACCGCGAGAAGCGCTACGACCTTATGCGCCAGGCGCAGAAGGTCTGGATGGACGACGCGCCCTGGCTGCTCACCGTCTATCCGACCATCTTCGAGGCCATGGCGCCGAACATCGTCGGCTGGACGCCCCATCCCGACGACCACGAGCGCTGGGTCGACCTGAAGGTCGGATGATCCACGGACTCTCCAGCCCCCGCCACCGCCGTCGCGACGACGCCGGCGGCGGGGGCGGACCTCGCGCCAGCGCATGACCCTCCCCGCATTCCTCGCCCGGCGGCTCCTGTTCTCCATCCCGCTGCTGGTCGGCGTCCTGTTCTTCACCTTCGCGCTGGTGCGCATCGGTGGGCAGGATCCCGTCGCGCTGCTCGCCGGCCCGACGGCGACCGTGCAGGAGATCGAGCTGGTGCGCCGCGAGCTCGGCCTCGAACAGCCGCTGGCGACGCAGTTCCTGATCTACACCCAGAAGGTAGTCTCCTTCGACCTCGGGCGCTCCTGGCTCAGCAACAAGCCCGTGCTCGCCGAGCTCGTCGACCGCGTGCCCGTCACCTTCGAGCTCATGTTCTGGGGCGTGCTGCTCGGCGCGGCGATCGGGATCCCGGTCGGCCTGCGCGCGGCGCTGCGCGCGGACGGCCCCTTCGACCAGGCGAGCCGGTTCCTGTCGCTGCTCGGCTTCTCGATCCCGACCTACTGGCTCGGGCTCGTGATGCTCTTCGTGTTCTTCTTCCTCCTGGAATGGGCGCCGCCCGGCATGGGGCGCATCAGCCTCATCGTGTCGCCGCCGCCGCGCATCACCGGGAGCTACCTCGTGGACGGGCTGCTGACGGCGAACTGGGAGGCCGCGCATTCCGCCCTCTCGCAGCTCGTGCTGCCGGTGATCTGCGTCGCGATCGTCGCCTCGGCGCCGATCATCAAGCAGACGCGCGCCATGGCGCTCGAGGTGCTGGGCCGCGACTACGTGCGCCTCGCGCGCGCCGCCGGCCTGCCCGAGCGCGCGGTGCGCCGCATCGTCTGGCGCAACGCGCTGGTGCCCGTCGCCACCTTCATCGGCACGGAGGTCACCGGGCTTGTGGGGACGGCCTCGCTGATCGAGTACGTCTTCGCCTGGGGCGGCATCGGCCAGTACGGGCTGCACGCCATCACCTCGGGCGACTTCGCGGTCGTGCAGGGCTACGTGCTCTTCCTCGCGCTGTTCTCGGTGCTCGTCTTCCTGCTGGTGGACGTGCTGGGCTTCCTGCTCGAGCCGCGCTCGGGGGCCTCGGGATGAGCGCCGCGACCGCCGCCTCCCTCCCCGCCCGGCTCGGCCGGCGCCTCGTCGGCCTGGCGCGGCGCAGCCCGACGATGGCCATCGGCGCCGCGATCATCCTCGTCTTCGCGCTGCTCGCGATCTTCCACGGCACGGTCATGCCGCACGACCCCGTGCGCGCCTACCCGTCCGAGGTGCTGAAGCCGCCCAGCGCGCGCTTCTGGTTCGGCACCGACGGCAACGGCATGGACGTCTTCAGCCGGGTCATCTACGGCTCGCTCTACGCCTTCGGCATCGCCGTGCCCTCCGTCGCCATCGGCCTCGCGCTGGGCGTTCCGATCGGGCTGTGGACCGGCTACAAGGGCGGCCTGCTCGACGAGACGACGATGCGGGTCTTCGACGCGCTGCGCGTCTTCCCGATCATCATCCTCGCGCTCGCGATCGTGGCGGCCACCGGCCAGTCGCTCGCCAACGTCATCTTCGTGATCGGCCTTATCGACGCGCCGATCTTCGTGCGCGTGGTGCGCGCCGAGGTGCTCGCCCTGCGCTCCAGCAACTTCGTCGAGGCGGCGCGCGCGCTCGGCAACCCGACCTGGCGCATCCTCTTCGTGCACCTGCTGCCCAACGCGTTGCGCGGCGCGATCGCGCAGACCTCGGTCCGCGCAGCCTGGGCCGTGCGCATCAGCGCGACGCTCGCCTTCCTCGGCGTCGGCATCCAGCAGCCCACGCCGGAATGGGGCGCGATGATCCGCCAGGGCGCGGAGTTCATCGTCACCGGCCAGTGGTGGGTCGCGATCTTCCCGGGCTGCGCGCTGATCCTGCTCGTGCTCGGCTTCAACATGTTCGGCGACGGCGCGCAGGACGTCCTCGACCCCCAGCGCAAGAGCGGGAAATGACGCTGCTCTCGGTCGAGGACCTCCATACGCATTTCGTCTCGCGCTCGCTGGACAACGAGGTCCGCGTCGCGCGCGCCCTCAACGGCGTCGGCTTCAGCCTCGAGCGCGGCCGCATCCTCGGCCTCGTCGGCGAGACCGGCGCGGGCAAGTCGCTCACTGCGCTGTCGATCATGGGGCTGCTCAGGCCGCCCGCGCGCATCGTCGCGGGGCGCATCGCCTTCGAGGGGCAGGACCTCGTGTCGCTGCCGCCAGAGCGCCTCAACGCGCTGCGTGGCGACCGGCTGGCTCTGATCGTCCAGAACCCGCGCGCCTCGCTCGACCCACTGGCGCGCATCGGCGAGCAGCTCGCCCGCGCGCATCGTGCCCACCGCAGGGTCGACGCCGCGGCCGCGCGGCGCCGCGCGGTCGAGATGCTCGCCGCGGTCGGGCTGCCGGACCCCGAGCGCCGCGCGCGGGCCTGGCCGCACGAGCTCTCGGGCGGAATGGCGCAGCGCGTCCTGATCGCCATGGCGCTGATCAACGAGCCGCAGCTCGTGATCGCCGACGAGCCGACCACCGGGCTCGACGTCACCGTGCAGGCGCAGATCCTCGACCTCATCCAGGGGATGGTGCGCGCGCGCGGCCTCGGCGCGATCGTCATCACCCACGACCTCGGCGTGGTGGCGCATTACTGCGACGACGTCGCCGTCATGTACGCGGGCGGCATCGTCGAGCAGGGCGCCACCCGCGACGTGCTCTCGCGCCCGCGCCATCCCTACACGATCAACCTCGTCGACTCGACGCCGGAGCGGCTGGTGATCGGGTCGGGACGCGTCTTCGGCGGCGCGCCGCCCAACCTCTTCGCGCTGCCCGAGGGCTGCCACTACCGGCTGCGCTGCCCGCGCGCCGACGCGGCCTGCGCGGTGCCGCCGCCCTGGTCCGGCGCCGCCGGCGGACACCTGGCGCGCTGCCATCGCCCGGAGGCGCCATGACCTCGCCGATCCTCGCCGTCGAGGGGCTCTCCAAGCACTTCGCGATGGGCAGGGGCCAGAAGGTCCATGCCGTCAACGACGTGGGCTTCTCCATCCGACCCGGTCAGACGGTCGGGCTGGTCGGCGAGAGCGGCTCCGGCAAGTCCACGATCGGGCGCACCGTGCTGCGGCTGCTGCAGCCGACGGGCGGGCGCATCCTCTTCGACGGGCAGGACATCACCGCGCTGTCGGAGGCGGAGTGCATGCCGCTGCGGCCGCGCATGCAGATGGTGTTCCAGGACCCGTGGAGCGCGCTGAACCCGCGCCACAGCGCGCGCCGCCTGATCGAGGAGCCGCTGCTGCTCCATGCGCGGCTCGGCAAGGCCGAGCGACGGGAGCGCGCGGAGGCGCTTGCCGAGCGCGTGCATCTCGACCGCGCGATGCTCGACCGCCTTCCGGGCGAGCTCTCCGGCGGCCAGCTGCAGCGCGTCTGCGTCGCGCGCGCCATCGCCACGGACCCGAAGCTCATCGTGCTCGACGAGCCGACGAGCTCGCTCGACCTGTCGGTGCGCGCTGGGATCCTCGAGCTGCTGGCGGAGATCCGCGCGACGACCGGCGCCGGCATGCTGTTCATCACCCACGACCTCGGCACGCTGCGGCTCATCAGCGACGAGGTGGTCGTCCTCTACCTCGGCTCGGTCATGGAGCGCGCGCCGACGCGGCGCATCTTCGAGGAGCCGGAGCATCCCTACACGCGCGCGCTGATCTCCGCGCATCTCTCGCCCGATCCCTCGCACCGGCCGGAGCGCATCCGCCTCGAGGGCGAGATCCCGAGCCCGATCTCCCTGCCGCCGGGCTGCCCATTCGCCAGCCGCTGCCCCGACGCACGCGACGCCTGCCGCGCGACGCGGCCGCCGCTCGTGTCGCGGCACGGTGGCTCGGCGGAGGCCGCCTGCATCCGCATCGACGAGCCGAGGACCGGCGCCAGAGCCTGAGGCATCCCATGTCCGTCCACTACCCGACGCTGCTCAGCCCGATCCGGCTCGGCAGGCACGAGATCCGCAACCGCGTGTGGATGGCCGCGCACGCCACGCTGCTCGTGAAGGACCATCTCTTCACGCAGGCGCATCTCGACTACTACGCCGAGCGCGCGCGCAACGGCGTCGGCATCATCACGATGGAGGCGATGGCCGTCCATCCGACGACCCAGCCCTACAAGGGCAAGGCCTTCGCCTTCGACCCGCGCATGGTGCCGGAGTACCGGAAGATCGCCGACGCGGTCCACGCGCACGGCACGAAGATCCTGTGCCAGCCCTGGCATCGCGGCCGCGAGACGAGCTCCGTCACCAACGGCCTGCCGGTCTGGGCGCCCTCGGCGGTGCCGTGCTCGGTCTATCGCGAGATGCCGCACGAGATGACCGCGGCCGACATCGCCGAGATCGTCGAGGGCTATCGCCTCTCGGCGCGCTACGCGCGCGAGGGCGGGCTCGACGGCGTCGAGGTCCATTCGATGTCGCACGGCTACCTGCTCAACCAGTTCCTGTCGCCGGCGACGAACCACCGCAAGGACGCCTTCGGCGGATCGATCGAGAACCGGCTGCGCATCGTCATGGAGATCCTGGACGCGACGCGCCAGGAGGCCGGGCCCGACATGATCGTCGGCGTGCGCATCAACTCCGACGATGGCCACGAGGGCGGGCTGCGTCCCGACGACTGGGCCGACATCGCGCGGCGCCTCGAGGCGACCGGCCATCTCGACTACATCTCGTGCAGCCACGGCACGTATCTCAACCGCATGCTCATCTACCCGACCTCGCCGCAGGAGCACGGGTTCCAGATGGCGGCGACGCGCAAGGTGAAGCAGGCGGTCAGGCTGCCGGTCGTCGGCGTCGGGCGCATCGTCACGCCCGAGGAGGCCGAGCGCCACATCGCGTCCGGCGACTGCGACATGGTCGCGCTGGCCCGCGCCCTGGTCGCCGATCCGGCCTGGGTCGCGAAGGCCGCGCGCGGCGAGGGCCGTCGCATCCGCCCCTGCGTCGGGGCGAACTGGTGCATGTCCTCGATCTTCGCGCAGGCGCCGATCGCCTGCATCCACAACCCCGGCGCCGGCAACGAGCGCGCGATGGGCGACGACACGGCCGAGCCGACGACGCGGCCGCGCAAGGTCGCGGTGGTCGGCGGCGGTCCCGCGGGGCTGCGCGCCGCG
>VGDA01000233.1 GCA_016869915.1 Alphaproteobacteria bacterium | reverse complement strand
GTCACTCGCCAACCTGTTCGCGGACCCGGAACTCGAGCTCCTCTCCTTCCGGCGCGCGGCCGCCTACCGGATGCGCTTCCCGTTCCTGTCCTCGGTCGTGCTTCCGGCAGGGGCGATCGACCTCGCCCTGGACATGCCGGAGCGCGACATCGCGCTCGTCGCGCCTGCGGGCGCGCTGATCGTCCACGAGGGCATGCATCCCGCGCTCAAGAACCTGCTTGCCCGCGTCGCGCGCGAGGTCCATGGCGGGCCGCAACTCTTCGCGCCGGCCGGCCGCTTCCCGTCCGTCGAGAGCCTCGACTACCCGCTGAACCCATACGCCAAGAGGCTGATCGAGAGCGGGCCGTCCACCTTCGCGAGGTTCCTGCCCTTCTGGGTCGCGGTATGGGGCGAGCGGTTGCTGATCCTCATGCTGCCGCTGCTCGGCCTGCTGATCCCGCTGTTCCGCCTGGGCCCGCCGCTCTACCGCTGGAGCACCGAGCGCAGGATCTATCGCTGGTACCGCGACCTGGGCCGGCTCGAGGCCGAGGCGCGCGCGTCGCCCGACGCGGCGGCGCGCGCGCGCATCGCGCGCGAGCTGGACGACCTGCAGGAGCGCGTCGGCACGATCAGGGTCCCGCTCGCCTACGCGCGGCAGCTCTACGACCTGCGCGAGCACGTCGGCTTCGTGCGCGGTTTGCTGGCGCGGGGCGAGGCGTCCTAGCTGCCCGCCGGATCGCGTGCCGCCATCGCGCGCAGCTCCGTCTTCAGCACCTTTCCGTAGTTGCTGCGGGGCAGCGCGTCGACGAAGCGGTAGGACTTCGGCCTCTTGAAGCGCGCGATCGAGCCGAGGCAGAGGCGGTCGAGCTCCGCCGCATCCGCCGCGCCCGGCGCGCGCGGGACGACGAAGGCGAGCACGCTCTCGCCCCAGGCGGCGTCGGGCACGCCGATGACCGAGCAGTCCGCGACGCCAGGGTGCCGCAGCAGCACCTCCTCGACCTCCCGCGGGTAGATGTTCGACCCGCCGGAGATGATCAGGTCCTTGGACCGGTCGCGCAGGGTCAGCAGGCCGCGCGCGTCGATGTCCCCGACGTCGCCCGTGTGCAGCCAGCCGCCGCGCAGCGAGGCCGCGCTGGCCTCCTCGTTGCGCCAGTAGCCGCGCATGACGCTGTCGCCGCGCACGAGGATCTCGCCGGGCTCCCCCGCGGGAAGCTCCTCGTCCCGCGTGCCGGCGATGCGAATCCGGACGACGGTGTGCGGCCAGCCGGCCGAGGCGAGTGCCGCGTCGTCGCCCGAGCGGTGGAAGCGCTCGAGCATCGCGCGCGTCATGCCCGTGATGGTCATCGGCGTCTCGCCCTGTCCGTAGAGCTGCGCGAGGCGGTAGCCGAGCGCGGAGACCGCGGCGCGGATGTCGGCGACGTACATCGGCGCGCCGCCCCATGCGATCACGCGCAGCCCGTCGAGGCGCGCGCGCGCCGTGCCCTCGTGCTCGGCCAGGCGCTTGACCATCGTGGGCGCGGCGAAGAGCGACGCACCCGGCCAGCGCGCGACCAGGTCGAGCAGTTCGCCCGGCTCGAAATGCCCCGAGGCCGGCACGACCTGGCAGTTCCCCTGCGCGATCGAGGGCAGCATGTAGAGGCCCGAGCCGTGGCTGAGCGGCGCCGCGTGGACCTGGCTTCCGCCCGGCGATGGCGGGTCGATGTCGAGGAAGTAGCTCGTCGTCATCGCAAGGAGGTTGCGGTGGGTGAGCATCGCGCCCTTCGGCCGGCCCGTCGTGCCGCTCGTATAGAACAGCCAGGCGAGGTCGCCCGGCTCGGCCTCCGCCATCGCCACGCCGTCCGCGCGCCGCATGCGCTCGAACTCCGCGGCGCCGACGTCGACGACGCGCGGCGCCGCGGCGCCGACCTCGCGCGCCGCCGCGGCGACGGCCTCCGTCGTCTCGCCCGCCGCGAAGGCGACCCGCGCGCCGCAATGGTCGAGGATGTAGGCGATCTCGCGGGCATGGAGCCGCGCATTGACCGGCACCGCCGCGAGGCCCGCCCACCACGACGCCAGCAGCAGCTCGACATAGGCCGGCGCGTTCGCCATGACGATCGCGACGCGATCGCCCGGCCGCAGCCCGAGCGGTCCGAGCAGCGCGCCCGCGAGCGATGCGACGCGCGCGCGCAGGCCGCGATAATCGGCGACGAGGATGTCGCCGTGGGCGAGCGCCGGCGCATCGGGTGCGAGGCGCGCCAGGCGCTCGAGATGGCTTGCCGTGTTCATCGGCCGGAAGACTGCCGCAGCGCGGCGCGCGCCATCAACCGGCAAGCCAGCCGAGCAGGCCGAGCCGGCGGCTCGCCTGCACGAGAAGCTGGACGACGGCGTAGGCGGCAAGGCCGAAGAACGCGGCAAAGGCCACGACGCGCAGGTGGTTCATGCAACCCCGTCCTTTCGCGGGGGCGCAGTCTGCTGCCCGGGCTCGCCGCCGGCAACGGCCGGTTTGACAACGTGGCGGCGCGAGGTCACATCCGCGCGACATGCGACGCGCCCTCGGCCCCGCCCTGCCCATCGACGCCGTGCTCGACGAGATCGGCGCGGCGATCGGCCATGCCGGCAGCGCCGTGCTTGTCGCCGAGCCCGGCGCGGGCAAGACGACCCGCGTGCCGCTGGCGCTGCTCGACGCGCCGCGGCTGGCCGGGCGGCGCATCATCGTCCTCGAGCCGCGCCGCATCGCCGCGCGCGCGGCGGCGCGACGCATGGCCGCGAGCCTGGGCGAGGAGGTCGGCGCGACGGTCGGCTACAGCGTGCGCGGCGAGGCGCGCGTCTCGCGCGACACGCGCATCGAGGTCGTGACGGATGGCCTCTTCCTGCGCAGGCTGCAGCGCGAGCCCGACCTGCCGGGCACCGGGCTCGTCGTCTTCGACGAATTCCACGAACGCGGCCTCGAGACCGACCTTTCCCTCGCCCTAGCCCTCGACGCGCGCTCGGCGCTGTGCCCCGACCTCGGCGTGCTCGTCATGTCCGCGACGCTCGATGCGTCCGCGGTCGCGGGGCTCCTCGACGGCGCCCCGGTCGTCCGCAGCCGGGGCCGCGTCCATCCGGTTCTGGTGAGGCATCTCGACCGGCCCGCGCCCGGCGAGCGCATCGAGCGCGCGATGGCGGCCGCCATCAGGCGCGCGCTCGCAGAGGAACCGGGCAGCGTCCTCGCCTTCCTCCCCGGCCTCGGGGAGATCCGCCGCACCGCCGACGAACTCGCCGCCGCGGGCCTTCCCCCGCATGTCGACGTCGCGGCCCTCCATGGCGACCTGCCGCTCGAGCAGCAGGACGCGGCGTTGCGGCCCGCGCCCGCGGGGCGGCGCAAGATCGTGCTCGCCACCTCGATCGCGGAGAGCAGCCTCACCATCGAGGGCATCCGCATCGTCGTCGACGCGGGTCTCTCGCGCGTCCCGCGCTTCGACCCCAACACGGGGATGGGGCGGCTGGAGACCGTGCGCGCGAGCCGCGCCTCGGCGGAGCAGCGCGCCGGCCGCGCGGGGCGCATGGAGCCCGGTGCGTGCTACCGGCTATGGCCCGAGCCCGAGCACCGCGCCCTGCCTGCCTTCGCGACGCCCGAGATCCTGGAGGCCGACCTCGCGGGCCTCGGCCTGGAGCTCGCGCGCTGGGGGACGCGGGATCCCGCCGCCCTGCGCTGGCTCGACCTGCCGCCCGCCGGGAACCTCGGGCAGGCGCGCGAGATGCTGCGCGGGCTGGGCGCGCTCGACGACGACGCCCGGATCACCGCGCACGGCCAGTCGATGGCGCAGCTCGGCCTGCATCCGCGCATCGCGCACATGCTCGTCGCCGCGCGCGCCCGCGGCGCGGGCGGGCTGGCCTGCGACCTCGCCGCGCTGATCGGCGAGCGCGACCCGCTGCGCCGCGCGCCGGGGCTCCAGCGCCCCGCCGACATCCGCATCCGCGTCGAGGCGATGCGAGGCGACGACGATGCGCGGGGCATGGATCGCGGCGCCATCGCCGCCGCGCGCAAGCTCGCGCGCGACCTGCGCCGGCAGATCGGCGTCGATGCGGGGACCGGGATGTCGGCGGACGCGGCAGGCGCGCTGGTGGCGCTCGGCTGGCCCGATCGCATCGCCCAGAGGCGCGGCGCGGCCGGCCAGTTCCGCCTCGCCAACGGGCGCGGTGCCTTCCTTCCGCCGGAGGATCCGCTCGCCGCGAGCGAGTTCCTCGCCGTGTCGGACCTCGATGGCGGTGCGCGCGAGGCGCGCATCTTCCTCGCCGCCCCGCTCGATCGCCACGACCTCGAGGAGGCCTTCGCGGACCGGATCGAGACGATCGAGACCCTGCGCTGGGACGAGCGCGAGCAGGCGGTCCAGGCGCTGCGGGAGACGAGGCTGGGCGCGATCGTGCTCGCGCGCGGCCGCATCGACGACGCGCCCGCGGCTTCGCTCGCACGCGGCATGGCGGACGGCGTGAGGGCGATGGGCCTCGCCTGCCTCGACTGGACGAAGGCGGCGATGGCGCTGCGCGCGCGCGTCGCCTTCCTAGCGCGCCACGACCCGCAGGGCGGCTGGCCGGGCATGTCGGACGAGGCGCTGCTCGCCGGGCTCGAGGACTGGCTCGGCCCCGACCTCGCCGGCTGCACGCGACGGGCGCATCTCGCGCGCATCGACGTCCATGCGGCGCTACTCCGCCTCGTCGACTGGCGCCTGCGCCGGCGGCTCGACGACGAGGCCCCGACCCATGTCGAGGTGCCGACCGGGTCGCGCATTCCCGTCGACTATTCCGACCCCGTGGAACCCGCGCTCGAGGTCAGGCTGCAGGAGATGTTCGGGGCGCCGGCGGGCCCGCGGATCTGCGGCGGTCGCGTCGCGCTCACACTGCGCCTGCTCTCGCCGGCGGGCCGGCCCATCCAGGTGACGCGCGACCTCGCAGGTTTCTGGTCGGGGAGCTACGCCGAGGTCCGGCGCGAGATGCGCGGGCGCTATCCGCGCCATCCATGGCCGGACGATCCGCTCGCAGCGGCGCCGACCCGGCGCGCGAAGCCCCGCGGCACCTGAGCGCAGCCGCCCGGCGCGCGCGGCTTGGCCTCGGCGCGCGCGAAGGACTAGTATCCGGCCATGACCGACGCTGGCGGATCGAGCGGGCGCGAGGCTGCCCAAGCGCCCACCCCGACGCGACGCGCCGCCGGCTGGGCGGTGCATGCCCTGACCGCGAGCGGGGCGTTCCTGGGCCTGCTCTCGATGCTGGAGATCGTGCGCGGCGATGCCCGCGGCGCGCTGCTCTGGCTGGGCGTGGCTCTGGCCATCGATGGCCTCGATGGCCCGATGGCGCGGCGCCTGCGCATCCGCGACGTCATCCCCAAGGTCGACGGCGCCGTGCTCGACCTCGTGGTCGACTACCTCACCTACGTCCTGGTGCCGGCGATCTTCATCTACTGGTTCGCACTGCTCCCGCCGGACTGGAGCCTCGCCGGTGCCGGGTTCATCCTCGTCACGTCGCTCTACTGCTTCGCCAACATCGAGATGAAGACCGCCGACAACTACTTCGTCGGCTTCCCGGCGATCTGGAACGTCGTGGCGCTCTACATGTGGGTGCTCGACAGCCCGCCCGTGATCAACGCCTTCGTGGTGCTCGTGCTCGGCATCCTGACCTTTGTCCCGGTGAAGTTCGTCCACCCGATCCGCGTGCGCGACCGACGCGAGATCACCTATTCGGCGATCCTCGCGTGGGCCGCCTGCAGCCTGGGCATCGTGCTCCTCGACAGGCAGTCGCCCTGGCTCCTCTGGCTGCTCTGGCCCTGGCTTGGCGCCTCGGCCTGGCTCGCCTTCGTCAGCCTGCGGCGGACCTTCATGGGGGCCGACGCCGCTGGCTGATCAGCGTTCGTGGAACGCGCCGGCCAGCGAGGCGTAGATCGGCGTCAGCAGGTACTCGAGGACGGAGCGGCTGCCCAGCCTGATGTCCGCCTGCAGCAGCATGCCGGGCAGGAGCGGATTGCGCTCGGGCGCGTCGCCGACGCCCGGCTTCTCGAAGGTCACGAAGCCCCGGTAGAAGACCTGGCCGTCTTCCTCCTGGAACGTGCTCGCGGAGATGCCGCTCAGCGTGCCGGCAACGACCCCGTAGCGCGCGAAGTCGTAGGTCGAGACCTTCGCTGTCACGTCCTGG
>VGDA01000232.1 GCA_016869915.1 Alphaproteobacteria bacterium | reverse complement strand
GCCTCGAACGCGAACATCCGGCAGGCCAACCTGAACAGCTTCTGGCTGCACGTGACCTACCCGAACTTCTCCTTCCCGCCGACGGACAACGTGAAGTTCCGCCAGGCCGTCCAGGCCGCGATGGACATGGAGGAGATCATGGAGGCCGCGAGCGACGGCAACTTCAAGCTCCACCATGCCCTGCAGTTCAACGGCAGCGCCTACTACTCGGACGTCGGCAAGGAGCTCTACAACCAGAAGAACAAGGACAAGGCGCGCAGGCTGCTGCAGGAAGCCGGCTACAAGGGCGAGAAGGTGACGCTGCTCACCAACCGCGAGTACCAGAGCATGTACAACACCTCGGTCGTGATGGCCGAGCAGATGAAGGCGGTTGGCATCAACGCCGAGCTGCTGATCCTCGACTGGCCCGCCGCGCTCGACATGAGCATGAAGCGCAGCGACGGCTGGAACTTCTTCTTCACCGGCTGGATCACGGTGACGGCCTCGGGCGGCCAGCAGTCGCTGCGCTTCCTCGTCGAGCCGACCAACGTGCACCGGCCGAAGGACAACAAGACCAACCCGGAGTTCAAGAGGCTCTTCGACTCCATCGGGGTGACCGCTTCTCTCGACGAGCGCAAGGCTGCCTTCGCGGCGGCGCAGCGAATCGCCTACGACGACGTCATGGTGATCCCGATGGGCACGCTGCCCAAGGGCCAGGCCGTCCGCGCGAACGTCGAGAACTTCAAGCCCTACTACATCCCGCGCATGTCGAACGTGTGGCTGAAGAACTGACGAAGGACCAGGACGGGGCCTCCCTGCCGGCGATGCCGGCCGGGAGGCTCCTGCCCGGCGAGAGCGCGCGATGAGCGACGGATCCAACCGCCCGCGCTTCCCCGGGGAAGGCGTGCCGCGCGAGCGGATCCTCGCCGACCTCGCCGCGATGCAGGCCGGTGACGTGCCGGCGCACGGCGCGCGCAACCTGCGCCCGAACTACTACGTCGACGGCGAGATCCTCGCGCTGATCGACGAGGTCTCCGCCAAGGTCGCGGAGCAGAACGTCCTCTACGCCGGCAGTTCCTATCCGAGCATCGCGCGCATCGAGGCCGAACTCGTCGAGATGGGCCTCGACCTGTTCGGCGCGCCGGTCGACGCCGCCGGCACCGTCACCACCGGCGGCAGCGAGAGCAATTTCCTGGCGGTGAAGGCCGCGCGCGACCTCTTCGCCGCGCGTCGTGGCGGCGCCGGCGGCAAGCCGGAGCTCGTGCTCGCCCATACCGCGCATCCCTCCTTCGAGAAGGCGGCGCATCTGCTCGGCGTGCGCACGCGCCGCGCCCGGCGCAGCGTCGGCTTCGCCGCCGACGTCGAGGCCATGGCCGCGATGGTCGGGCCCGACACGATCATGATGGTGGGCTCCGCGCCGCCGGCCGCCTACGGGCAGGCCGACCCGATCCGCGAACTTGCCGCGATCGCGGCGCGCCACGGCATCTGGTTCCACGTCGATTCCTGCATGGGCGGGTTCTTCCTGCCCTTCGCGCGCGAACTGGGCGAGCCGGTTCCCGAGTTCGACTTCCGCGTGCCCGGCGTCTGGTCGCTCTCGGCGGACCTGCACAAGTTCGGCTACGCGCCGAAGGGAGCCTCGCTCCTCCTGCTCGCCGAGCGCGCGCATCTCGCCTTCCAGGAATACCGCTTCGAAGACTGGCCCTGGGGCCTCTACGCGACCGCGGGCTTCGCCGGCTCGCGCCCCGCGGCGCCGGTGGTCGCGGCCTGGAGCGTGATGCGGCGCCTTGGCCGGCGCGGCTACCTGGACGTGACGCGCCGAACGCTCGCCGTGAAGCACAGGATGATGGACGGCGTGCGCGCGATCCCCGGCCTCGGCGTGGTCGGCCGGCCCGACGCCGCGCATTTCTTCGTCTTCGGGGACGGCATCGACGCCTATGCCGTGGAGGAAGGACTATCGGCGCGCGGCTGGGCGCTTGCCCGCGCGCGGCTGCCGGATTCCTTCCAGGTCTGGCCCGGGATCCCGCACGAGCAGAGCGCGGGCGAGTTCCTCGCCGACCTCGCGGACGTCGCGGCGCGGGTGCGCGAGGCCGGCACGCGCTCCGCCGATCGCGCGGCGGTCTATGCGCGCTGAGCGCGCCGTCGTCGCCGGCGGCCGCTAGAACGCGCCGAAGAGCCGGCCCCAGCCGCGCACGCGGCGCGCGTCGACGCCCGCGCGGCGCAGGCTGCCCCAGAGCGCCGTCGCCACGCTGTCCAGCACGAGGACGCCGAGTTCGCGCTCCAGCGCCTCGACGACCGGCGCGCCGCGCATGTTCGTGCACAGCACCACGACGGCCTGCGGGCGCGCCTTCGCTACCTCGCGCACGAGGCCCGCGATCGTCTCCTCGGAATACTCCGAGAAGGAGAAGTTGCCGCGGTCGCGCAGGTGCCGCTCGGCGACGCACTCGAAGCCCTCGCGCGCGAGGCTGGGCAGGATGCGTTCCTGGATCTCGTCGAGATAGGGCGTCACCAGCCCGTAGCGTGTCACGCCCGCGAGGCGGAAGATCTCCGCCAGCGCGAGCACGGACGTGGTGGCCGCGATGCCTGTGCGCGCCTCGATCGCGGCGCAGAGCGCGCGGTCGCGGTCGAGGCCGAGCCAGCTCGCCGAGGTGCCGTTCCACGCGATCGAGGCGACGCGCGCATCGGCGAGGAGGTCGCAGGCCGCGAGGATCGGCTCGAGGTCGAACTGCCCCAGCGCCTGGTCGCGCATCGAGATCTCGGTGACGCGGAAGCGCGCGAAATGCGCCGTGACGTCGGGAAGGCCGGCGAGCATCGCCGCGGTGACCGGCTCGAGCACCGTGTTCGAGGACGGCGTCAGCATGCCGAGCAGCGTGCGCGGCCTCGCCTCCACCGGCTCAGCCCCCGCCCGCGTCGCCGCGAAGCGCGGCGGCGAGCGCGGGATCCAAGCCGATGCTGTCGCGCCCGCGCGGCGCGGCGAAGGCGCCGGCCCGGGGCTTCGCCGCGCCGAGCCGCACCAGCGCCTCGGCCTGGCGGAAGGCCGCCGCGACGCCCTCGACCACGGGGACGACGCAATGCGGCTGCAGCCGCGGCCCGGCGCCCGCCATGACGGCGCCGCTGATGACCGCGACCTCGATGCCGTCGCGCGCGGCCATGTCGTTGATCGCCTCCGCGACCTGCGCGTCGACGGCGAGCGCGCCCTCGGGGGTGTAGATCGCGCGGGAATCGACCACGCGCCACGCCGCGAGCCGCGCGCCGAAGCCATGGCCCTCGATCAGCGTGCGATAGAGCGCGAGCGACCGCGCGTCGAAGGTGACGAAGCCGAAGCGCCCGCCGAGCTGGCGCGCGGTGAGCAGCGCGGCCTCCGTCATCGCGACGACAGGGATGGGCAGCATCTCCCGCCCGGCGCGCAGGCCCGTGTCCCACGAGACCGCGACCAGCACAGCGTCGCAGCCCGGCGCGTGGCGCGCCATCAGCTCCACCGCCGCGTGCTCGCCTATGGCCATCTCGGTCCAGGTGCCGATCACCCGCCCGCCGAAGCGGCCCGTCGCCTCGACGACCTCCGTGCCCGGGCCGGCCATCGCACGCACGGCGTCCGCCACGCGCCGCGTGACGAACTCCGAGGTGTTGGCGTTGAGGACGAGGAGCCGCACCGGCGCGCGCCCCGCCGCTCAGCCCCTGGGCATCGCGAAGGGCGCGACCGACTCGTAGGCGCGCGCGGCGCGCAGCACGAGCGCGTCGGCGTAGCGCGCGCCGACGACCTGCAGGCCGATCGGCAGGCCCGCGGAGGTGAAGCCGCAAGGCACGCTCGCCGCGGGATGGCCGGTGAAGTTGAATGGGAAGTGGAACGGGCTCCAGTCGAGCCACTCCTTCATCCCGCTGCCCGGCGGCACCTCGTGGCCGACCTCGAAGGCCGGGACGGAGAGGCTTGGCGTCAGCAGCAGGTCGTGGCGCTCCATGAACGCGTTCATCCCGCGCCCCAGCGCATCGCGCGCACCCCAGGCCCGCAGCAGCTCCATGCCCGTCGTCGTGCGGCCGCGCGCGGAGAAGCGCACGTAGCCGGGGTCCATCAGCGCGCGCTTCTCCGGGCCGACCGCCTCGACCGTGAGCGCCATGTTGGTGACGTAGAAGAGCTCCATCGGCTCGCGGCAATCCTCGATGCCGGGATCCACCTCCTCGACGATCGCGCCGAGCTCGGCGAAGCGATGCGCCGCGGCGCGGACCGCGGCCGCGATCTCCGGGTCGACGTTGCGCACGTAGCCGAGCGTCGGGCTGTAGGCGACGCGCAGGCCCCGGACGCCGGCCTCGAGGCCGACGCGGTAGTCGCGGACATCGGGCGGCGGCGCGAGCCAGTCGCGCGCGTCGGGCCGCGCCATGACGGAGAGCATCAGCGCGGCGTCCTCGACGGTGCGCGTCAGCGGACCGGTATGCGACTGCATCGGCAGCGCGCCATAGGGCCAGGCCGGGACGCGGGCATAGGTCGGCTTGAGGCCGAACACGCCGCAGAAGGTCGCGGGCATGCGCACCGAGCCGGCACCGTCGGAACCTTGGTGCAGGAAGCCCATGTTGAGCGCGGCACAGACGCCGGCGCCGCTGCTTGAGCCGCCGGCGGTCTTGCTGCGGTCCCAGGGATTGCGAGTCAGGCCGGTCAGCGGGGAGTCGCTCGTACCCTTCCAGCCGAATTCCGGCATCGTCGTCTTGCCGAGGAGGATCGCGCCCTCCTCGCGCAGCCGCGCGACCGCGGGCGCGTCGTCCGGGGCCACCTCGTCGGGCGACGTGGTGCGCGAGCCGCGCCGCCAACTCCAGCCCTTCACCGGCCACTGGTCCTTGATCGTCGCGGGGATGCCGTCGACGAGGCCCGCGGGCGCGCCGCGCGCCCAGCGCGCCTCGGACGCCCTCGCCGCCTCGAGCGCTTCCTCCGGCTTCAGCACGCAGAAGGCGTTGTGCGCGGGATCGAGGGCGCCGATGCGGTCATAGACCGCCTTCGTCACCTCGACGGGCGAGAGCTTCCTCGCCCGGTACAGCCGCAGCAGCTCGCCGGCGTTCAGCGTCGCGATGTCCATGGCATCCCCCTTCCCCTCAAGCGAAAGGGGCCGGCGCTCGCGCGCCGGCCCCCGTCTGCAGCCTCACCTCTTCTCGACGTTCCATGCCACGAAGAGCAGGGCCTCGGGCACGCCGACGAGGTTCTTGCGCCACGCCACCGGGGCGGTGAACTGCCCGGTGTTGACGTAGTGGAAGTGCTCGTAGAAGCGCTTCTGGAGGCCATCGACGGCCTTCATCTGCTCTTCCTTGCTGCCCGCGGCGACGAAGTCCGCGCGCAGCTTCTCGGTCTGCTCGTCGCAGGGCCAGCCGAACCAGTTCCTCTTGTCGCAGGACGAGACGAGCGGCGCGTTGGTGATCGGGCTCGCCATCGGGATGCCGGTCCACCAGGTCGGGAAGATGTGCCAGCCACGCGAGCCGGGCCCGGGCGCATCCTGCACCGTGCGGCGGCTGGTGAGCGTGCTCCAGTCCAGCGCCTCGAGCTTCGCCCTCACGCCGGCCTCCTTCAGCTTCTCGACGATCACCAGCGAGTTCTGGCCGATCAGCTGCTGGTCGGTCGGGTGGAGGACGATGATCTCCTCGCCCTTGTAGCCGGCCTCGGCGAAGAGCTGCTTCGCCTTCGCCACGTTCGCCTTCCTGTGGCCCTCCGAGTACTTCTGGTTCTCGAACGGCGCGTTGCACATGAAGATCGAGTAGCAGTTCTGCTGGAAGTCCTTGTTGCCGACCATCGCGGCGAGGAACTCGTCCTGGTCGATCAGCAGCGTCAGCGCCTCGCGTGCCTTCACGTTGTTGAAGGGCGGGTGCAGGTGGTTCGGGCGCAGGTGGCCCATCTTGCCCAGCCTGTCGAGGACCTTCACGACGATGTTCGGGTCCTTCTGCAGCAGCGGCAGCAGGTCGTAGGTCGGCTGCTCGAAGGCGTCGACCTCGCCCTTCAGGAGCGCCTGAGTCGCCGTGTTGGGATCGGGCAGGTAGACCCACTCGACCTTGTCGACCTTGGCGACCTTGGCGCCGGCGAAGCCGTCGGAGGGCTCGCTGCGGGGCTTGTAGTCCTTGAACGGGCGGTAGACGACCTTGCTGCCCGCGACCCACTCGTTGGCCGCGAACACGAACGGGCCG
>VGDA01000231.1 GCA_016869915.1 Alphaproteobacteria bacterium | reverse complement strand
CGGCACGTCTGCTCCAGGCGGCGGTCGGCGTGGCGGCCGACGGCGGCATCGGGCCGCAGACGGTGGCGGCGGTTCCCGATGCGAACCCGCATGCAGTGATCAATGCCATGTGCGACGCCAGGCTCGAGTTCTTGCGCCGGCTGCCGACTTGGCCGGTGTTCGGGCCGGGCTGGTGGGCTCGGGTCGAGGGGGTCCGGAAGCAGTCACTGGCGGTCGCGAACGGACTAGACACTTCGCCAGCAACCCATTGATTCGTCGATCCCCGATCGTTAGGCGCTAGACGTGCAACCCGATGATCCGGCTGGCAAAGCATCTGCCTCATAAGCCCTTGGTCGGCAGTTCAAATCTGCCCGCCGCTACCAGCACCACATCTTCGGCCAGCGATGGTCGCGCGGGAATTCCGGCCCGCGCGGCGCGAGCTAAGACAGCTCGCAGATGTCGAGCATGGCGAGCAGGTAGATCCTGACCATGTCGAGGTAGTCGGCGATGTCGACCCGCTCGTCGGGCATGGTGTTGTAGCGCCCGCCCGGGCCGCACACGATCCCCTCGGCGCCCAGCTCCTTGTAGAAGTGCCCGGCATCGGTCCCGTAGAAGCCCGGCGGCGTGATCGCGCCCGTCGGCTGGTCGGTGCCGCGGACCTTGCGGTAGGCGGCGTTGACCGTCTTCACGATGCGCGCGTCGCGATCGACGCGGAAGGCGGGCATCAGCGGCCGTCCCTTGACGTCCTCGGCCTCCACGGTCGCCTTCAGCCCGGGGAAGCGTCGCTCCAGGTCGTCGAGGACGCGGCGGAAGTCCGCGAGCGCCGCGGCCTGGGTCTGCCCGGGCCCGTAGCGGCCCGAGCCCTTGAGGCGCACGACGTCGGCGACCTGCGGCGGGCGCCACTCGTGGAACTCGCGGCCCAGGGCGCCGCGCATCACGCCGACATGCACGCGGTTGATGGCGCGGTGGTCGTCGTCTGGCGCGTCGGAGAACTTCATGCCGTTGAGGCGCGGGACGAGGTCGCAGGCGGCCATGATCGCGTCGACTGCCTCCTCGCGCTTCGACATGTGGCGCGTCACGCCCTGCAGCTCGATGATGAAGGTGAAGGCGGCGGCGTGCATGGTGATCGCGGCCAGGTCGGTCGGCTCGCTGTTGATGAAGTAGTCGGCGCGGAAGCCGTTGCGGATCGCGGCCAGCGTGCCGACGCCGCCCTGGAGCTCGCCGACGACATAGGTCAGCACCACGTCGCCCTTGAGCCGCACGCCGGCATCGACCAGCGTCTTGACCGCGCAGAACGACGCCGCGTCGCCGGCCTTCATGTTCGACACGCCGATGCCGTAGACGAAGCGGTCGTCGACCAGCCCGCCCCATGGATCGACGGTCCAGCCCTCGGTCGCGGGATTGGTGTCGAGGTGGCCGTTGAAGAGCAGGCTCTTGCCGCCGCCCGTCCCGCGCCACGTGCCGATCGCGTTGAAGCGCCCGGGCTCGACCGGGCTCGGCGCGGCGTCGAGGCCGAGGCCGCGCATCTGCCCGACGACATGCTCGACCAGCGCGCGCTCGCCGTCGGTCTGGGTGTAGCTCTTGTGCCGCACCCAGTCGGCGACGACGTCGAGGCATGCCTTCTCGTCGATCGAGGCGAGCAGTTCGTCGGCTGTCTTCATGGTTGCGATCTCCGATGCCTGGCTCGTCACGCCGCGCTGCCGACGGCGACGGGGACGGCGTCGAGGAGCGTGCGGGTATAGGGGTGGCGGTCGGGTGCGTCCGCCGCGCCGACCGGGAAGAGGTCGACGAGATCGCCGCGGTACATGACCGCGATCGTGTGGGCGAGCTGTCGGACGAGGTTGAGGTCGTGGGTGATGAAGAGGCAGGTGGCGCCGGTGCGCGCCTGCAGGTCGACGAGCAGCCGCGCGATCGAGGCCTGGACCGAGACGTCGAGCGACGACGTGATCTCGTCGCAGAGGACGAGGCGCGGCTCGGCGGCGAAGGCGCGCGCGATCGCGACGCGCTGCTTCTCACCGCCGGACAGCTGGTGCGGGTAGCGGCGCGCGAACTCGGGCGGCAGCAGCACCTGTGAAAGCAGTTCGCCCACGCGACGGTCGATCTCCGCGCGTCCGCGCGCGATGCCGTAGAGCTTGAGCGGCCGCGACAGGATCTCGCGCACGCGCTGGCGCGGGTTGAGCGATGCGTCCGGGTTCTGGAAGACGATCTGCGCCGCGCGGCGGTAGGCGCGGTCGAGCGCGCCGCGCCCGGAGAAGGACCGGTCTCCGAGCGTCAGGCGCCCGCTGAAGTCGTTGAGCCCGGCGATCGCGCGCGCGATCGTCGACTTGCCCGACCCGGACTCGCCGACGATCCCGAGGATCTCGCCCTTGCGCACCGAGAAGCCGATGTCGCGCGCGCCGACCACCTGCTCCTGGGCGCGGCCGAGCATGCGCGACAGCAGCGAGCGCTCCCCGTAGCGGACTGTCAGCGCCTCGAGCCCCAGCAGCCGCTGCGCGCCGTCCGGCGGGTGGCTGTCGACCAGCCGCCGGTCCGGGCGCGGCACCGCGGCGATCAGCATGCGCGTGTACTCCTCGCGCGGCGCGCCGAATATGCGCGCCGCGGGCCCGCTCTCCACGATCGCGCCGCGGTGGATGACGGCGACGTCGTGGGCGATCCGCGAGACGAGGGCGAGGTCGTGGGAGATGTAGAGCGCCGCGACGCCCGTGTCCTCCTGCAGGCGCACGAACAGGTCCTGGATCTGCCGCGCCGTGACGATGTCGAGCGCGGTGGTCGGCTCGTCGAAGACGATGCATTCCGGGTTGCAGGCGAAGGCCGTGGCGATCACCACGCGCTGCTTCTCTCCGCCCGAGGCCTGGTGCGGGTACCGGCGCATCATCTCCGCGGGGCGCGCGATGCCGGTGCGTGCGAGGAGCGCCTCGCCCTCCGCGAAGGCCTGCTTCTCGGTCAGCCCTCGATGGCGGATCAGCACCTCGGCGATCTGCCGGCCCAGCATCAGCGTCGGGTTCAGCGAGGTCGACGGGTCCTGGAAGACGATTCCGATGCGCCGGCCGCGGATGTCGGCGACCTGCTGGCGGGTCTTCGCCCTCAGGTCCTCGCCCGAGAGCAGGATCCTGCCACCACCCTCGACGGCGTTGGCGGGCAGGTAGCGCAGGATCGCCCACGCGATGGAGCTCTTGCCCGACCCGGACTCGCCGACGAGGCCGAGCGTGCGTCCCCGCGCGATCGAGAAGTCGACGCGCGAAAGCGCCTGCACCGGGCCGTCGCCGGTGCGGTAGGCGAGGGAGTAGTCCCGCACCCCGAGCACGCTGGCCGCGGCGTCGCTCATCGCTGCCGCCCCCGCGGGTCGAGGATGTCGCGCAGCGCGTCGCCGAACAGGTTGAAGCCCAGCGCGGCGACCGCGATCGCCACGCCCGGCGCGGCGACGCACCAGGGATTGCGGAACATGAACTGGCGGGCCTCGGCGATCATCAGCCCCCATTCGGTCGAGGGCGGTTGCGCGCCGAGGCCGAGGAAGCCGAGCGTCGCGCCCAGCATGATCGCGAAGGAGACGCGGATCGTCGCCTCGACGATCACCGGCCCCATGGTGTTCGGCAGCACCTCCGCGCCGATCACGTAGACGGGCGACTCGCCGCGCGCCTGCGCGGCCTGCACGAACTCGCGCGTGCGCACCGACAGCACGGCGGCGCGCGCGATGCGCGCCATGCCGGGGGTGAAGGCGACCGCGACCGCGAGCATCGCGTGGCCGGTGCCGCCGCCCAGCACGGTGACGATCAGCAGCGTGAAGAGCAGGTCGGGGACGGCGAGGAGCCCGTCCAGGAGGCGCATGATGGCGCTGTCGATCCAGCGCCCGGCGACGCCCGCGGCGACGCCGATCAGCGTCCCCGCGGCGACGCCGGCGAAGGTCGCGCCGAGGCCGAACATGATCGTCGCCCGCGCGCCGTGGAGGGTGCGCGAGAGGATGTCGCGGCCGAACTGGTCGGTGCCGAGCCAGTGTTCCGCCGACGGCCCGCGCAGCCGCGCCGCGGGGTGGAACTGCTGCGGGTCGTAGGGCGCGATCAGAGGCCCGAACAGCACGGCGACGAGCACGATCGCGAGCAGCGTCGCGCCGACGAGCCCGGTCGGGTGGCGCACGAGCTCACGCATATCGCACGCGCGGGTCGAGCGCCGCGATGACGATGTCCGAGACGAGGTTGGAGAGGGCGTACACGCCGGCGAGGACGAGCGTCACCGCCTGTATCACCGGCAGGTCCCGGTTCTGGAGCGCGTGGATCATGAGCCGCCCGAGGCCCGGCCAGGCGAACACCTCCTCCACGACGATGATGCCGCCCAGGAGGTAGCCGACGTCGAGGGAGATCACCGCGACGGCGGGGGCCATCGCGTTGCGCAGCGCGTGGCGGCGGATGACGGTCGCCTCGCTGAGCCCCTTGAGGCGCGCGGCGCGTATGTAGTCGCTGGCGAGCACCTCGGACATCTCGGACCTCACCTGTCGCACGATGTGCGCGGTGAGTATGAGGCTCAGCGTCAGCGCCGGCAGGACGATGTGGTAGAGGAAGCGCGCTGCGTCCTCGCCTGGCGGCACGAAGCCGCCGGCGGGGAAGAACTGCCGCCCGGGGGCGGCGAGGAAGACGAGCAGCAGGGTCGCCGTGACGAATTCGGGGATGGCCGTCCCCATGTAGGCGAAGAGGCCGATACCGAGGTCGGCGCCGCGGCCGCGGCGCATGCCGGCGAGTACGCCGAGCGGCACCGCGACCACGGTGACGGTGACGAGCGCCGCGCCCGCGAGCGCCGCCGACCGCCAGAACGCGTCGCCGATCAGGAGGGTGACCGGCTGGGACATGCGCATGGACATGCCCCAGTCGCCGGTCGCCAGCCTGCCGAGCCACTCGAGGTACTGGACGTGCCACGGGCGCTCGAGGCCGAGCTCGGCCGCGAGCGCCTTCAGCTGGTCCTCGGTCGCGTACTCGCCGAGGATCATCACCGCGGCATTGCCCGGCAGGATCATGGTGATCGCGAAGACCGCCATGGAGACGACCAGCAGGACCAGCACGACCGCGGCCAGCCGCCGCGCGAGATACCCGGCGTTCACGCCGCGTCAGCCGCGCTCGAGCCAGACGTCCTCGGTGAAGAAGGTCCGCGACAGCGGATGGGCCGTCCAGCCCTTCACGTAGGTCCGGTTCGCGGTGAGGATGTCCTGGAAGAACGGGATGATCGACGGCCGGTCGCGCACCATCAGCTGCTGGGCCTGCGTGTAGAGGCGGCGGCGCTCGGCGTCGTCGAGCGTGGCGCGGCCGCGCGCGACGAGGTCGTCGAACTCCTTGTTGTTCCACGCCGTGTCGGCGAACGCGGCGTCGGTGGTGAAGAGGAGCGTGAATGCGGCGTCCTCCGTCGGCTGCATGCCCCAGTAGCCGATGTAGAAGTTGCCCTTGCGCCAGACATTCGCGAGATACGTGTCGTGCGGGATCGTCTGCACGTCGATGTCGAAGCCGGCGGGCTGCGCCATCTGCTTGACGGCGACGCCGACCTGGCTGCGGATCGCGGGGCGGTTGGAGCAGATCAGCGGGATCTTGATACCCTGCGGGTAGCCGGCCTCGGCAAGCAGCCTGCGCGCGGCCGCCGGGTCGTACTTGGGCGCCGGCGTGTCTACCAGGTAGCGATAGCCGGGCGAGATGCAGTTGTCGGCGGCCGGGCGGCCGAGCCCGTCGAGCACCAGGTCGACCAGCATGCCGCGATCGACCGCCATGGCGAGGGCCTGGCGGACGCGCGCGTCGTCGAAGGGCTTCGAGTCCTGGCGCATCACGATGTTGACGAAGCGGCCGGAGGGCACGCGCTGGCCCTGCACGCCCGGCGCCGCGGCGATGCGCTTGAAGTCCGCCTGCTGCACGTCGAGCATGACATCGACTGCGCCGGAGAGGAAGTTGGCGGCCTCGGCGGCGAGGTCGGGGAAGAGGTAGAGCTCGACTGCGTCGAGATGCGGCTTGCCCGGCACGTAGAAGTCGGGGTTCCTGACGAGCCGCATGAACCGGGCGCTGTCGTAGGTTTCCTGCTTGAAGGGGCCGGTGCCGATCGCGCGGGTATTCAGCGCCTGCAGCGGGCCCTTCACCAGCGCGGCCGGCAGGATGCGGGCATTCGCGTGGGCGAGCGAGACCGGCAGGTCG
>VGDA01000230.1 GCA_016869915.1 Alphaproteobacteria bacterium | reverse complement strand
AGCGTCTGCGACTGATTGCGCGTCCTGGGATTGATCGCGAAGTGCCAGGCCCCGGTCGGCGTCACCGGCTTGCCCTTCTCGAAATAGGGCATCGGCGCGATGCCGAAGTCGAGGTTGGGGAAGCGCTGCTGCAGCGTCGCGACGCTGAACGTGCCAGCCACCAGCATCGCGACCTTGCCGTTGCCGAACATCTCGACCGGGATGTTGGGGTCGAACTGGCCCTGCGGGCTGACCTTCCAGTCGGAGTAGAGGCGCTGCATCCAGGTATAGGCCTCGACGAAGGCCGGCCCGTCGATGAAGCCGCTCGCCTTGAATCCGTCCGGGCTGAGCGCGACGCCGCCCAGCGACTGCCCGAGCGGCAGCAACTGGTAGGGACGCTCCGACTGCTCGAAGGCATATCCCCACTGGCCCTTCGCGGCATCGGTGAGCTTGCGCGCCGCCTCGAGCGTCTTCTCCCAGGTCCAGCGCTGCGCGACGTCCGCGGGCGGCGGGGCGACGCCGGCCTCGCGGAACAGCGCCTTGTTGTAAAACATCACCTGCATCGAGCTGCCGAACGGCGCCGATGCGATCTTGCCTTCATGCGTGGCTGCCGCCAGCGCCGACTTCGCGAAGCGCGAGGCGTCTAGGTGCGGCGTGAGGTCCATGAGGTGACCGCGCGCGCCGTAGGATGCCGTCAGCGGCGAATCGCAGATGAAGATGTCGGGGTCGGCGTTGCGCGCCTGGAGCCGCACCTCGATGGTCTGGAAGATCTGGTTGAAGGGGATCTTCTCGACCGCGAGCTTGATCGAGGGGTTGCGCTTCTCGAACCATTCCATCAGCGGGTTGACCTGGTTGTCCGGCCAGCCCATCCAGATGACCTTGAGGGTGGTCGGTGCCTGCGCGCGCGCGGGCGTCCCGCCCAGCGCCGCTGCCGCACCCGCCGCCAAGCTGAGCCTGCCGAGGCCCCTGCGTGCGATCTTCGCCATCGATTCCTCCTCCGGATCTGGTTGAATGCCCGTGTCCGACGCGCGCGACACTAGGAACCGGCGTTGCGTAGCGTCAAACGGATAGCCGGATGGCGGCCGAAGGATGAAGCTTCCATGACGAAGATCCTGGTCGACTGCGATCCCGGGCACGACGACGCCGTGGCGATCCTGTTCGCGGCGCGCCACCTCGACCTGGTCGCGATCACCACCGTCTTCGGCAACGCTCCAGTAGAGGACACGACGCGCAACGCCCTCGCCATATGCGAGCTGGCCGGGCTCCACGCGCCGGTGGCGCGCGGCTTCGCCGGACCCTTCCTCGGCGGAGCGCCGCCCTTCGCCGCTGCCGCGCACGGCCGAGGCGGAATGGACGGCGCGGAGATGCCCGTGCCTTCCCGCGCGCCTGCCCCCGTCCACGCGGTGGAGATGATCGTAGAGACGGCGCGCCGCCATGCCGGCGAGCTCGTCCTCGCGGTCATCGGCGCGCATACCAACGTCGCGGTCGCGCTGCGGCTCGAGCCGCGGCTCAAGGAATGGCTACGTGCGATCACGGTCATGGGCGGCACCGCGGGGCCCGGCAACATCGCCCCGACCGCCTGCGTCAACGTCCTCTCCGATCCGGAGTCCGCGCATGTCGTCTTCTCGAGCGGCGTGCCGGTCACGTGGATCGGCTACGAGCTGACGCGCACTGTGCTGATGCGCGAGGCTGACATCGCGCGGCTGCGCTCCGGGGGCCGCGTCGCGCGGACCGTAGGCGCGCTCGCGGAGTTCTACCGGCAGAGCTACATCCGCATCTACGGCATCGACGGCGCGCCGATGCACGACGTCTGCGCGATCCTGCCCTTCGCGGTCCCGGACCTCGTTCGCCACGAGCCGGCGGCCCTGGCGGTGGAGACGGGGCCGGGAATCGCGCGCGGCATGACGCTGGTCGACCGGCGCGGGATCCGTCCCGGCCTTGGCCTGCCGCCGCCGCGCGCGCCACTCCCGCCCAACGTGCGGATGGCGGTCGAGGTCGACGTCCGCGCGACCATCGACGCCTGCGTCGAGACCCTGCTTTCCTATCCTTGACACCGAACATCGAGCGCGAGGGCACGAGATGACGAAGATCCTTGTCGACTGCGACCCGGGGCACGACGACGCGATCGCGATCCTGTTCGCCGCGCGCCGCTGCGAGCTCGTCGGGATCACCACCGTCCATGGCAACGCGTCGCTCGAGAACACGACGCGCAACGCGCTCGCGATATGCACGCTCGCCGGCCTGGACGTGCCGGTGGCCCGCGGCTGCGAGGCCCCGCTCGTCGGCGCGGCGACGCACGCGGGCGACATCCACGGGCGCAGCGGCCTCGACGGCGCGGTCCTGCCCGAGCCCGACCACGCGCCGATCGACGCGCATGCCGTCGACTTCATCATCGAGCAGGCGGAACGCCACAAGGGCGAGCTCGTGCTCGCGGTGGTCGGCCCGCAGACGAACGTCGCGCTGGCGTTGCGGCGCGAGCCCCGCCTCGCCTCCTGGCTGAAGGCGATCACGATCATGGGCGGCTCGACGACGGTCGGGAACATCACGCCGGCGGCGGAGTTCAACGTCTACGCCGACCCCGAAGCCGCCGCTGCCGTCTTCGCCTGCGGCGCGCCGACCTGGATGGCCGGCTACAACGTCACCCGCCAGACCGGGTTCACGCAGCCCGAGATCGACCGCCTGCGCCGAGGACGCGGCCGCACGGCCGCGGCGATCGCCGACCTCATGCAGTTCTACCTCGACGGGCAGAGGCGGGTCTTCGGGCTGGACATCGCGCCGATGCACGACGTCTGCGCGATATTCCCCTTCGTCCGCCCCGACCTGCTGACCCATGTGGAGGCGTCCGTCGAGGTCGAGCTCTCGGGGCGGCTGACGCGGGGGATGACGGTCTGCGACCTGCGCAACAAGCGCGCTGGCGCGACCGGCGCGATCCAGGAGGCCAGGCGACCCAACGCCCGCGTCGCGACGTCGTCCGACGCGCGCGCGCTGATCTCCGAGGTGATCGACGCCGTGCTTTCCTATCCCTGACGCGGCGGCGCTCAGGCGAAGCTGCAGACCTCGTCGAAGGCGAAGCGGGGGCTGCGCTCGAAGAGCTTCGCCGGGTCGCCGTGGCCGATCGAGCAGATGAAGTTCGTGCGCACGCGGCCGCCGGGGAAGAACTCCGCGTCGACCTTCGCGGCGTCGAAGCCGGACATCGGGCCGCAGTCGAGGCCGACCGCGCGGGCGGCCATCATGAAATAGGCGCCCTGCAGGGTGGAGTTCCGGAAGGCCGTCGCCTCTGCGTGCGGCTTGCCCTCGAACCAGGAGCGCGCCGCCGGGTTGTGCGGGAAGAGTCGCGGCAGGTGCTCGTGGAAGGCGAGGTCGTGGCCGAGGATGGCCGTCACCGGCGCGGCCATGACCTTGTCGAGGTTTCCCGGCGAGAGCGCCGGGGCGAGGCGCCTGCGCCCCTCTTCGCTGCACACGAAGACGATGCGCAGCGGCGAGCAGTTCGCCGAGGTCGGGCCCATGCGCATCAGGTCGTGGATCTCGCGCAACTGTGCTTCCTCGACCGGCCTGGGCAGCCAGCCGTTCTGGGTGCGCGCCTTGCGGAAGAGCAGGTCGAGTCCGGCGTCGTCGATGCGTGGCATGGGCTCTCGTCCCCCGGGTTCGCGCGCGCGGCGCGTCAGAGCGTGAAGCGGTGGAGGTTGGTGCGGTTCTTGGCGATGTAGTCCCAGTCGTAGGTGACGCCCAGCCCCGGCCCCGTGGGCACGGGGAAGCATCCATCCTTGCCGACCGCCTCGAGCGCGTCGGAATAGCCGCAGGCGTAGACGGGCGGCATCGCGTTCGGGCAGTCGGGCCCGACCAGCGCGACCTCGTAGAAGTTCGTGTTGCGCATCGCGTTCATGCAGTGGCGATGAGCGGGACCGCTCGCGTGGACCTCGCAGTCGAGGCCCAGCGCCTCGGCGAGGTGCGCGATCTTCATGCAGCCCGTGATGCCCATGTCGTATTCGGGGTCGGCGCGCAGGAAGTCCGTGCCGCCCGCGATCGCGAAATCCGCCTTCGGCTCGACGCCGCGCACGTGCTCGGTCTGCAGGATCGGCGTCTTGAGCATCTCGCGCAGCTTGCGGTGGCCGAAGGCCGAGACGCCGGAATCGCGGTACGGATCCTCGTACCAGAAATAGCCGAAGTCGTCGCAGGCGCGGCCGACATAGAGCGCGTCGGCGAAGGTGCGCAGCTCGCAGGCGGGATCGAGCATCAGCGTCATCCTGTCGGCGACCTGGCGGCCGACATAGCGCACGTTCTCGGCCTCCTCCCTGGCGTCGCCCTCGTTCCAGCCATGGATCTTGAAGCCGCGATAGCCGAGGTCGAGGCACTGCTCGGCGAAGGCCGCGAACTTCTCCTTGCTGTCGAGCCCGCCGCTGCGGTCGGCATGGTAGGTCGAGGCATAGGCCTTGAGCCGCCCGCGGTAGCCGCCGAGGAGCTGGCTGACCGAGGCGCCGAACTTCTTGCCGGCGAGGTCCCACAGCGCGATGTCGATCGGCCCGTGGCCGTAGTGGTCGTACTGGCGAAGCTCCCGCTTGAGGTCGTCGTAGATCTGCTCGCGGTGGTCGGCGTCGCGCCCCAGCAGCAGCGGCGCCAGGGTCAGCGTCTGCGCCAGCGCGGGGCGGGTCCCGCCCCAGAGCGGCACGTACTCGCCGCGCGCGCCATCCCTGCAGGAGACGACCACGGCGTACTTGGTCAGCAGGATCGAGGCGCCCTTCTGGTAGGTGATGCTGGCGTGGGCTCCGGCGCCCTTGAGGTGCAGGTTCCGCGCGGTGAAGGTGAACTCGTGGACCTCGACCTGGTCGATGATGCTCATCGGCGCGCTTCCCCCGTTTGGCAAATCCCGCGCGTACTATAGGATGCCTCCACAATACCAAAGGGAGGAAAACCGCCATGACGACGCTCACCCGCCGCCGCTTCGGCCGCGCGCTCTCCGCCACCGCCGCCGGCGCGGTCGCCGCGCCGATGCTCAACGGCTCCGCCAACGCGCAGGCGATCAAGCTGGTCTTCTCGCACCACGTCACGACGGCCGCGCTGATCCACCGCACCGCCGAGGACTTCGCGAAGTACATCGCCGAGGGCACCAAGGGCCAGGTGACGGTCGACATCAAGCCGGCCTCGCAGCTCTTCAACCTGCGCACCGCGGCCGAGGCCCTGACGCTCGGCACGCTGGACATGTGCTGGTCCGACCTCGGCACGCTCGGCAACTGGCAGCCGCAGTTCGGCTTCGTGTCGATGCCCTTCATCTTCTCCGACTTCGACCACGTGAAGCGCGTTCTCTACGGAAAGACCGGCGAACTCGTCGCCGCCGAGACCAAGGCAACGCTGGGCATCGAGGTGCTCTCGCTCGGCGCCTCGGGCTTCCGCGTGTTCTGCGGCAACAAGGAGATCCGCAACGCCGCCGACTGCCGCGGCATCAAGCTGCGCGTGCCCGAGATCCCGACCTGGATCGAGATGGCCCGTGCGCTGGGCGCCAACCCGACGCCGATCCCGGCCGCCGAGATCTACACGGCGCTGCAGACCGGCGTCGTCGACGCCATCGAGGTGCCGGCGGACTTCATCACGACCCAGAAGGTCTTCGAGGTCAGCAGGCACGCGACCCGCACGCACCACATCTTCACCGAGGTGTCGATGTTCGCGAGCGCGCGCAAGATGGCCGGGCTCTCCGCCGACAACCAGAAGGTGATCCGCGAGGCCGCGCGCCGCGCGGTCGCCGAGGAGATGTGGGCGCAGAACCTCAAGGAGCAGACCGCGGCCTGGGCAGACCTCGCCAGCCGCGTCAGGGCCATCCCCGACCCCGACGTTCCCTCCTTCCGCGAGAAGATGGCGCCCGTGATCTCGAATTTCGTGTCCAAGAACGGCACGAAGGGCAAGGCGTTCGTCGACGCGGTCGCGGCCGCCGGCTGACGCAGGACACACCGCCCGCCGCGCGAGCGGCGGGCGGGCTTCCCGCGGCAGGCGGGGCAGGTCGGGTCTGGACGAGGCGGGACGGGGCATGGTCAGGGCGTTTCTCAGCATCACGCATTTCGCGCGCAACGCGCTGCGGGTGCTCTCCGTCCTCCTGCTCGCCTTCTACCTGTCGCTGATCCTGCTGCAGGTCTTCTACCGCTACGTCCTCAACGACTCCCTCTTCTGGT
>VGDA01000229.1 GCA_016869915.1 Alphaproteobacteria bacterium | reverse complement strand
CGAGGCCGCGCTCGGCGAAGCGCTCCTGCTTGTCGATCGACAGCGCGAAGACCTCGCAGCCCAGCGCCTTGAGCGCGCGGACCTGGTGGCGGCTGTAGGTGGCGATGCCGCCCACGCCCTCGATGTCGAAGCCGATATAGAGGATCCTCATCGCGCGCACCGCAGGGGAGTGGGCGCGGCGACAACGCCGCCGCCGCCGTTCGAATTCCGCCTCGTCATCGCCGCGCCACCGCCAGCAGGCACTGGCTGAAGATCGCCTCGCGCCCGTCCTCTCCGGTCTCGACCGCGAGGAAGAGCCGCATGACGCCGCGCAGCAGCGGCCAGAGCGCTGCGCGCAGCGCGCTGCGCGCGCCATGCGCGACCGGCCGGTCCTCGAAGCACGCGACCTCGGAGAAGTCGCAGGCGCGCAGCATCTGGGCGATCGAGGCGCGGGTGAAGGCGTCCTCGGCGAGCACGTCCCAGTAGCGCATGCGCGCGGCGAACACCGCCTCGGCGTTGGGCACGTGCAGGATGAAGCGCCCGCCCGGCCTGAGCGCGCGGCGCACGGCGTCCGCGATCGCCATCTGCTCGGGCTTCGTGAAGTAGTGGTAGAGGTCGAAGAGGATGATCGCGTCCATCGAACCGGGCGCGAGCGCGTCCAGCGCCTCGCGCAGCTCGCCCTGGACGACGCCCTCTATGCCGAGTTCGCGCGCCGCTTCCACCTGCTCGGGGCTGGCGTCGACGCCCCGGACATTGGTGTAGCCGAGGCCGCGCGCCGCCCAGACGATCGCGCCATGGCCGCAGCCGAGGTCAAGGATCGCGGCGTCGCGACCGGGCGGGAAATGCGCGCGCACCAGGCGCTCGAGATAGGGGCGGCGGCGGGCGAGGCCGTCGCGCGCGCCCGAGACCGAGGCGTGCGTGGTCAGGTAGCGCGCAAGCAGGCGCGCGCGGAACTCGCCTTCGGTCGGGGTGGGCATGTTCTCGCCGGGGGCAGGGGACGGCCGGAGGTATAGCACGCGCGGGCTGGCGCGGAACCGCCCTCAGCGCGCGGCGCGGCCCGCCTCGTAGGCCTGGAGGTGGATCCAGGCGGCGCCGAGGACCGGGGCCGCGACGCCGCCAGCCGCCGCGCGCGCGACGAGGTCGCCGACGACATGGGCGGCCTCGGTAGGGCCGCCGCGCTCGATGTCGCGCAGCATGGAGGCCGCGAAGCGCGACCCGGGCTCGGTCAGCGTCCGGCCGGCCGCGGCGACGACCCCCTCGGCCGGGGCGTGGCCGGCGGCGGTGGCGATCGCCACGACCTCGGCGAGGCAGGCGCGCATCAGCGCCGCCCCGCCCTCCGCCGCGACGATCCGGCCGACCGCGGCGCGCATCAGGCAGGTGGCGGCGGCCAGCGGCCCCAGCAGGGTCCACTTGTCCCACAGCGCCTGGACCGGGTCGTCGAGCAGCCGCGCCTCGACCGGCGTGCGGCCCAGCGCCTCGGCGAGCCGGTGCAGCGCGGGCGGATGGGCGCCGCCGCGCATGCCGAAGCCAAGGCGATGGACATCGTTGAGGTGCCGCACCGTGCCCTCGGCGGACAGCGTCGCCGCGATATAGGCGACGCCCCCGGCCACGCGCGCGGCGCCGAAGCGCGCGTCGAGCGCGTCCATGTGGGCGAGGCCGTTGAGCAGCGGCAGGACGAGCGTCCCGGCGCCGATCGCCGGGGCGACGGCGTCCATCGCCGCGGCGAGGTCGTAGGACTTGCAGGAGAGCAGGACGAGGTCCCAGTCCTCGTCGCGTGCCGCGGTCGCCACGCCGGGCCGGACGCGCAGGCCGCCGCGGGGGCTCTCCACCACCAGGCCGTCGCGGGCGAGCTGCGCTGCGCGGCCCGGGCGCACGAGGAACGTGGCCGGGACGCCGGCCTCGACCAGCCTGCCGCCGAAATAGCCGCCGACGCCGCCGGCGCCGAGGACCAGGATGCGCATGGTCGAGAGTCCTTCCTGCCTGTCCCCGTCCCGGCGCGGCCCGTCGCCTGCCTCGGGGCAAAGGCAGAGTAGCGCGGCGCGGGCGGCGGAAATAGCGCGCGGGGCGGGCGCGTTCTCCGCTTGCCGCGCGCCTCGCGATCCAGAACATTCCCGGCCGCCAGAACGGACCCGCCGCCATTCGCATCCTCCATGTCATCGCCTCGCTCGCGGAACGCACCGGCGGGCCCGCCAAGGCCGCGCGCGAGATGGCGCGCGCCGTCGCCCGGCGCGGCCACGAGGTCGCCATCCTCACCACCGACCGCGACGCCGAGCCGCGCGAGGGCCTCGCGGCCGGCGTCGCCTTCGACGATGGCGGCGTCAGGGTCTCGGTCTTCGCGCAGGGCGCGCCGCGCGCCTTCGCCACGTCCTGGCCGCTGGCGCGCGCGCTCGACGCCGAGGTCGCCCGCGCCGACGTCGTGCACATCCATTCGCTGTTCCTGTTCCATGTCTGGGCCGCGGCGCGTGCCTGCCGCAGGCATGGCAAGCCCTACCTGCTGCGCCCGCACGGCACGCTCGATCCCTTCATCCGCCGCCGGCGGCGGCTGGAGAAGCGCGTGCTCGGCCTGCTGTTCCAGGACCGCGTGATCCGCGAGGCCGCGGCGCTGCACTGGACGGCGGCGGAGGAGGGCGCGCTCGCCGCGCCCGCCTGCTTCGGCACGCGCGGCGTCGTGGTCCCCAACGGCCTCAACCTCTCCGCCTACGCGACGCTGCCGCCGGAGGGCGGGCTGCGCGCGCGCCTGCCCGCCGGGGCGCGCGGCCGGCGCATCGTGCTCTTCCTGTCGCGGCTGAACTTCAAGAAGGGCCTCGACCTGCTGGTGCCCGCCTTCGCGCGCGTCGCGTCGCGCGTCGACGACCTGCACCTGGTCGTCGCGGGGCCCGACGACGGCATGGAGGCGCAGGCGCGCGGCTGGGTCGCGGCCGAGGGGATCGGCGCGCGCGTGACCTTCACCGGCCTGCTCTCGGGCGAGGCGAAGCTCTCCGCCTTCCGCGACGCGGCCTGCTTCGCGCTGCCCTCCTATTCGGAGAATTTCGGCATCGCGGTTGTCGAGGCCATGGCCTGCGGCCTGCCGGTGCTGGTCTCCGACAAGGTCAATATCTGGCGCGAGATCGCCGCCGCCGAGGCGGGCCATGTCGTGCCGACCACGGTCGACGCGGTGGCCGATGGACTGGAGGCGATCCTGCGCGACGGCGCCGCCGCCGCCGCCATGGGCACGCGCGCCAGGGCCTTCGTCGCCGCGCATTACGACTGGGCGGAGATTGCCGTGCGGCTCGAGGCCGTGTATCGAGCGCTCGCCGAGGGCAGGGAGCCGCCGGCATGAACTCGGTGCCCGGCGCCATGCTGCCGATCTCGGTCGTCATCCTGACCTTCAACTCCGCCGACACGATCGGCGCCACCGTCGCCTCGGCGCGCGCGCTGAGCGACGACGTGCATGTCGTCGATTCCGGCTCGACCGACGCCACGCTCGACATCGTGCGCGCCGCCGGCGCCAGCGTGGCCTCGCATCCCTTCGAGAGCTACGGCGCGCAGCGCAACTGGGCGATCGCGACGCTGGCGCTGCGCCATCCCTGGCAGCTCCATCTCGACGCCGACGAGCGCGTCACCCCCGAGCTCGCGGCGGAGCTGCGCGCGCTCTTCGCCGGCGACGGGCCGCCCGCCGCCATCGCCGGCTACTACGTGCCGCGGCTCGTGCATTTCCACGGCCAGCCGATCCGCCATGGCGGCATGTGGCCGATCCACCACATGCGGCTCTTCCGCTCCGGGCGGGGGCGCTGCGAGGACCGCAAGTACGACCAGCATTTCTACGTCGACGGCGCGACCGCCACGCTGCGCGCGCCGATGATCGACGACATCCGCCTGAGCCTCGGCGAGTGGACCGCGCGCCACAACCGCTGGGCCGACGCCGAGGTCGACGAGATCCTCGCGCCCTCGGGCAGCGGCGTCATCCAGCCCGGCAGCGGCGATCCCGTCGCCGAGAAGCGCGCGCTGCGCGGCCGCTACAACCGCGCGCCGCTGTTCTGGCGCGCGCTCGGCCTGTTCCTCTACCGCTACGTCCTGCGGCTCGGCTTCCTCGACGGCAGGTGGGGGCTGGTCTTCTTCGTGCTCCAGACCTTCTGGTTCCGCTTCCTGGTCGACGCGAAGCTGCACGAGCGGCGCGCGCGCGAGGCGCGGCGATGAGCGGCACCAGCTGCATCCTCTGCGACGGCGAGTCCTTGCGCGTCGTCGAGCCCGCGGTGCGCGACAACCGCTTCGGCTCGCCGGGCAGCTGGCGGGTCCTCGCCTGCGAGTCCTGCGGCCTGTGGCAGACCGACCCCGTGCCGACGCAGGGCGAGCTGCAGGCGCTCTACGAGCGCCACTACAATTTCGGCGGCGAGGGCGAGACCGGCAGCGCCTGGGCGCGGCTGCGCGCGCTCTTCCTCTCCTCGCCGCTCTACCCCCTGATGCTGCGCGCCGACGGCGACGTCTCGTTCCATGCGCGTCGCGGCCAGGGCCGGCTCCTCGACGTCGGCTGCAACGAGGGCCGCGGCCTCGCGATGTACGCCGCCAACGGCTTCCGCGCCGAGGGGCTGGAGCTCAACCGCGTCGCCGCCGAGGCGGCGCGCGCCAAGGGCTTCGTCGTCTACGACGTCGACGTCGCGCAGCTGCGGCCCTCCGCGCCCTACGACGTCGTGGTGCTGTCGAACGTGCTTGAGCACGCGCTGAACCCGCGCAGCATGCTGCAGGCGATCCGCCGCGTCAGCGCGCCGGGCGGCCGGCTCTGGATCAGCCTGCCCAACGCGGCGAGCGCGCTGCGCGAGCGCTACGGCAGGGACTGGATCAACTGGCACGTGCCCTTCCACGTCACGCATTTCGACGCCGCGCGGCTGTCGGCGCTGCTGCGCGACTGCGGCTTCGAGCCGGAATCGGTGCGCACGATCACGCCGGCGCTGTGGTGGGCGCAGTCCGAGGTGGCGCGCGCCTTCCCGGACGAGCCGCGCCGCCACCGCGAGGCCGCGCGCGTGCTGCCGCTGATGCTGCGCGCGATGACGCTGGGCGCGGCCGAGCGCGCGGCGTGGAACCGCGCGGGCCGGGGAGACTGCCTCGTCGTCGAGGCGCGCCGCGCGTGAGGATCCTCCTCCACGACTATTCGGGCCATGCATTCCTCGTGCAGCTCGCGCGCCAGCTGGCGCGGGACGGGCACGAGGTGCTGCACGTGCATTTCCCCGGCTTTCAGACGCCCAAGGGCGCGCTGGCCCGGCGGCCCGACGACCCGCCCGGCTTCGAGACGCGCGGCCTGCCGCTGCCGGGCGAGTTCGCGAAGTACAGCTACGTGCGGCGGCTCGGCCAGGAACTCGCCTATGGCCGGCTGCTCGCGGCGACGATCGCGTCGTGGAGGCCCGAGGTCGTGTTCTCCGCCAACGCGACGCTCGACCCGCAGCACCATGCCTGGCGCGCCGCGCGCCGCCTCGGCGTGCCCTTCGTCTTCTGGGTGCAGGACATCAACTCCGTCGCGATCTCGCGCATACTCGGGCGCAAGCTGCCGGGCCTCGGCCACCTCGTCGGCTGGCGCTACGCGGCGCTGGAGCGCCGGCTGCTGCGCGGCTCGGCGCGCGCGATCGTCATCACCGAGGACTTCGTGCCCATCCTCGAGCGCTGGGGCGTCGAGCGCGCGCGCATCGACGTGGTCGAGAACTGGGCGCCGCGCGAGGAGCTGCCGCCGCAGCCGCGCGACAACGAATGGGCGCGCGCGCACGGCCTCGCCGGCGGCACGGTCTTCCTCTATTCCGGCACGATCGGCCTCAAGCACGATCCCGGGCTTCTGCTCGCGCTGGCGGAGCGCTTCCGCGACCGGCCGGACGTCAGGGTCGCGGTGGTCTCGGAAGGCATCGGCGCCGACTGGCTGCGGGAGAGGGGCGCCGGCCTGCCGAACCTCGTGCTGCTGCCCTTCCAGCCCTTCTCCGCCCTGCCGCAGGTCGTCGCCACGGGCGACGTGCTGATGGCCGTGCTCGAGCCCGACGCCGGCATCTACTCGGTGCCCTCGAAGGTGCTGACCTATCTCTGCGCGGGGCGCCCGCTGCTCGCCGCGATGCCGCCGGAGAACCTCGCCTCGCGAATCCTGCTGCGCGAGAAAGCGGGCATCGTCGTGCCCGCGGGCGACCGCGCGGGCTTCGCCGCCGGCGCCG
>VGDA01000228.1 GCA_016869915.1 Alphaproteobacteria bacterium | reverse complement strand
GGCGCGCAGGCGCCGACCGCCACGCGCGCGGCGGCGACGCGCCCGCCCTCGACCTCCAGCACCGCGCCGGCCATCGCGATGGAGATCACGAGGTAGCGGCGCGCGCCGAGCTTCGCGAAGGCGCCCTTCGCGGGGCGCGCGGGACGCGCGACGCGCAGCGCGGCGACCAGCTCGTCCGGCCGCCGCGCGGTGCGGCGGTTGCCGAGCACGAAGGCGGCCACGGGCATGCGCCGCGCGCCGGACAGGCTCGCGAGCTCGACCTCGGCGTCGAGCGCGACGAGGTTCGGGATGCCGTCCGCCGCGGGCGAGGCGTTGCAGAGATTGCCGCAGATCGTGCCGGCGTTCTGGATCTGGACGCCGCCGACCTCGCGCGACGCCGCCTTCAGCCCGTCGAAGAGCGGCGGCAGCCTCGCCGCGAGCAGATCGGTCCAGGTGCAGCGCGCGGGGATGCGCCAGCCCGCCTCGTCCTCCTCGATGCGCGCGAGGGCGTCGATCGCGGTGATGTCGAGGATGTCGTCGTCGAGCGGCTTGCCGACGCGCGCCGGATAGTAGTCCGTGCCGCCGGCCAGCACGACGCGCGGACCCGCGGCGAGCGCGCGCAGCGCCTCGTCCATGTCGCGGGGCCTGAGATAGCTCGCCACGGCGCCCTCCCGGGGGATCGTTCGTCTACTAACAGTCTGCCGAGGGGCGCGCCGCCGAGTCAATCGCGCCAGCGCACCAGCCCCTTCGCCCCGACCCGAAGGTTGGAGAGCCGCCGGTCCTCGCGCCGCATGCGCCAGGACATCAGCGCGGAGAGTTCCGAGAAGGCGCGGTCGCGGCCGGCGCCCTCGCGCAGCAGGTCGTGATGCCCGTCCGGATCGGCGGCGAGGTCGAAGAGCAGCGGCGCGCCGCGCGCGAAATGGACATAGAGCGCGTCGCGCGTCAGGCGCGCCGACAGCGCGGCCGCGTCCGGGTCATCGCCTAGCGCGCCGCCGCCCTCACCCGCGAGCACGGTGCGGTAGTCGACCTCCCAGTGCACGGCGTCTCGCCATGCCGGCGGATCCTCGCCGCGCAGCCACGGCGACAGCGAGGCGCCGTCGCAGGCGAATGGGACCTCGAGCCCGAGCGCCTCGAGCACGGTCGGCATGACGTCGACGGACTCGGTGAAGGCATCGACGACGCGCCCCGCCGCGCCGCCCGGCGCGCGCACCAGCAGCGGGATGTGGAAGGCCGCGGGATGGAAGCCGACCTTCCCGTAGAGCCCGTGGTCGCCGAGATACTCGCCATGGTCGGCGGTGAAGACCACGAGCGTGCGCGACACCTCGCCGCTCTCGTCCAGCCAGTCGAGCAGCCTGCCGACATGGTGGTCGCATTCCGACGCGAGCGCGCAATAGGTCGCGCGCAGCGCCGCGGCGTCCGTGTCGGCGAGGTCGCGCGCGAGGCCCTCGCGGCCGGGCACTAGGCTGGAGACGCGGAACTGCGCGCGCAGCGCGTCGAGCAGCGGATGGAGGCCCGGGGACGCCGGCGGCACGGGCGCCTGCATGCGTGCCGCGTCGTGCAGGGCGAGGTACTCGGCCGGCGCGGTCCAGGGCGGGTGCGGGCGCAGGAAGGAGACATGCGCGAACCACGGCCGGCCGTCGCGCGCGCCGAGCCAGTCGAGCGCGGCGTCGGCGACGAAGGCGGTCTCGGAATGCGCGGCGCGGAAGCGCGCCGGCCCGCCGAGCCGGCCATCCGCGGGCGCGTAGGCGAGCGCCGGCGTGTCGAGGCCGCGATAGCCGAGCCGGCGCAGATGCGCGAGCCAGGGCTTGAAGTCCTCGTGCAGCGTCAGGCCGACGTCGTAGCCGGGCAGCACGCCCTCGTAGGTGAACAGGCGCGGGTCGCGCGGCGCCAGGCCCTCGGGGTCGGGGCTCGTGTCGGTGTAGCCGAAGAGCCGCGGCGCCAGGCCCGCCTTGCGCGCCTCCAGCGCCATGTTCGCGTGGTGGCGCGCGAGCGGCGTTCCGTTGGTCAAGCTGCGATGGTTGTGGAGGTAGAGCCCCGTGTGGAGGCTCGCGCGCGCCGGCCCGCAGGGCACGGTCACGGTGTGGTGGCGCCGGAACAGGACGCCGGTGGCCGCGAGGCGGTCGAGGCTGGGCGTGCGCGCGTGCGGATGGCCGAGCGCGCCGAGCATCGGGCCCCGCCACTGGTCGCCGGTGATCAGCAGCACGTTCATCCTTGCCTCCCCCGCCGCGCGCGTCATCGCGGCAGCCAGCGCACGCGACCCAGCGCGTCCTCGAACTCGCGCACGAATTCCTGCCAGCGATCGCCGCGCGCGACCAGCGCCACGCGCAGGTTCGTCCAGGTGACCGGTGGCGACGCGGTCTCGAGCTGCGCCATCGCCTCGATCGCGACGTTGCCCGCCACGTCCTGCAGGCGGCAGGCGAGCGTGATCCGCCCCGCGATCGCGCGCGTCGCCGCCTCCACCCGCGCCTCGCCGAAGCCCGGGCTGGCGCAGAGGCTGGCGGCCAGCGAATGGACGTCGCCCAGCGCCTCCGAGTTGGGCTCGCCCGTCACCGTGACGAAGGCCGGGGCAAGGCGATGGTCGTTGCAGCCGCGCCCGCCGAGCACGAGCACGATGCCCTCGCGCCAGCCTTCCTGGGGGCGATGGCAGGCGGCGACGCGCGGCGGCAGGTCGACGAGGAATCCCAGCGCGCCGTTGACGTAGCGCCCGCCCTCCACGGGCACGAGACGGTCGGCCTGCGCCGCCGCGCCGGGCGCGACGAGCGCCAGCGCGACGGCGAGGGCGCTCAGTCGCCCGCGGCGGCGGGCCTGAGCTCGAGGCGCCTGAGGCAGCGGTCGATCCATGCGCGCGTCTGCTTCTCCACCAGCGCGTTCTGGCGCAGGCGTTCGTTGAGCGTGCCCCAGTCGACGCTGTCCAGGGGCTGGTCCTGGTTGAAGCACGAGAAGACCACCGTCTCCTTGCCGGTCAGCGGATCGACCCAGCGCTGCAGGCACTGCGCGCAGATCTCCTTCATCATGCACTGCATCGGCGAGTTGATCGAGCCGATCGCGCAATGCGCGGGCTTGAGCAGCGCGCGCAGCGCCGCGTGGCGCGCCGCCGCGACGGCGGCCATCATGCGGTCCGACCCGATGGCGATGATGCGGTCGGCGTCGGCCAGGCGCACCGCCTGGTCGCCGAGCCGGCCCTCGCCATAGGCGCGCATCGCCTCGACGATGTTGCCGGCGAAGCTGCGGTCCTGCGGGCGCGTCGCGGGGAAGCCCGGCGCCTCGTCGCAGCACCAGATCACGACGTCGGCCGCCGCCTCGATCTCCTCGACCTTGTAGCGGTCGCGCAGCCGCTTGTAGCCAGCGAAGTAGACGACGCGCGAGCCGGCGGCGCGCAGCGCGCGGCCGATCGAGAACAGCACCGCGTTGCCGAGCCCGCCGCCGACCAGCGCGACGGTCTCGCCGCCTGGCGTCTCGGTCGGCGCGCCGGTCGGGCCCATGAGCACGACGGGCTCGCCGGGCCGCAGCGTCGCGCAGAGGTCGGAGGAGCCGCCCATCTCGAGCGCGATGACCGAGACGAGGCCGCGCGCGGGATCCGTCCACGCGCCGGTCATCGCCAGGCCCTCCATCGCCAGCACGGTGCCATCGATGCGCGCCGCCAGGCTCTCGAAGTTCTGCAGGCGGTAGAACTGGCCGGGGCGGAAGCCGCGCGCGGCGCGTGGCGCCTCGACGACCACCTCGACGATGTCCGGCGTCAGGCGGCGCACGGCATGGACGCGCGCGCGCAGCTCGCGGTCGAGCCGCGCGAACAGCTCCTCCGGCGCCACGTCCGTCGCCGGGCGCGCGGCGAGCGCGCGGCTGACGACGGGATAGCCCTGCTTGGCGCTGCCCATCGCCTTGACGACGTTGCCGAAGAAGGAGGGGTGCAGGTCGCCGAAGAAGCTGACGAAGCGGCCATCCGCCGCGCGATGCATCAGCACCTGCGGCGCGCCGGGCTTCGACATCGCGCGCTCGGGCTCGACGCGCGCGCCGGTCTCGTCGATCGCCTCGAAGTAGCGGCCGTCGAGGCGCACGCGCCCGTCCTCGCGCGCAAGCACGGTGTTGGGCTGCGTGCCGGCGGCGACGAGGATCGCGCGCGCCGGCAGCTCGACGAGCTCGTCGCCGGCCTCGCCCTTGCGCGACAGGCGCAGCGCGGCGGCATGGCCGAAGCGGTCGGCGACCACCTCCACCGGGGAGAGCCCCTCGGCGAAGCGCACGCCCTCCTCCATCGCCTTGGCCACCTCCTCGTGGTTGAGCGTGTAGCTCGGCGCGTCGGCGAGGCGGCGGCGATAGGCGATGGTCGCGCCGCCCCAAATTTCGAGCAGCGCGCGCAGTCGCGGCGCGCGGCCCTCGGCGGCGGCGCGCGCGCGCTCGGCGGCGATGGCGTCGCCATGCGCGAGGAACTCGGCGGCGACCTCGCGGTCCTCCGCGCTCCAGCCCGCGCGCACGGCTTCCTCGCCCCGCTCGGCGACGAGCACGGCGTGGCGCGCGGCGAACTTCTCGACCTGGCGCGCGTAGTAGGCGAGCGACTCGGTGGCCGTGTCGACCGCCGTGAGCCCGCCGCCGACCACGACGATCGGCATGCGCAGTTGCAGGTTGGCGATCGATTCCTTCTTCGCCGCGCCGGTGAGCTGCAGCGCCATCAGGAAGTCGGAGGCCTGGCGCACGCCGCGCGCGAGGCCGTTCTTCATATCGATGACGGTCGGCCGGCCCGCGCCCATGCACAGCGCGACATGGTCGAAGCCGAGATCCCAGGCGTCGTCGAGCGCGAGCGTGCCCCCGAAGCGCACGCCGCCATGCATCGCGAAGCCGTCGCGGCGCTCGAGCAGCAGCCGGATCAGCTTCAGGAAGTTCTTGTCCCAGCGCACGGTGATCCCGTACTCGGCGACGCCGCCGAAGCCGGCGAGCACGCGCGCGTCGAGGTCCTCGGCGAGCGTCGCGACGTCGCGCACCGGCGCGAAGGGCACGCGCGCGCCGTCGGCGGCGACGCCGGACAGCGCGGGGTCCAGCGGCTCGATCTTCAGCCCGTCGATGCCGACGACCGCGTGGCCGTCGTTGAGCAGGTGGTGCGCCAGCGTGTAGCCGGCGGGGCCGAGGCCCACCACCAGGACCTTGCGGCCCGAGCGCGGGCGCGGCAGCGGGCGGCGGAAGTCGAGCGGGTTCCAGCGCGTGAGCAGCGAATAGACCTCGAAGCCCCAGGGCAGCGCGAGCACGTCCTTGAGCACGCGCGTCTCGACCTGCGGGATGTCGACCGGCTCCTGCTTCTGGTAGATGCAGGCCTTCATGCAGTCGTTGCAGATGCGATGCCCGGTGCCCGCGCACATCGGGTTGTCGACCGCGACGACCGCGAGCGCCGCCACCGCGCTGCCGCGGGCGCGCAGCGTGTGCATCTCGCTGATCTTCTCCTCGAGCGGGCAGCCGGCGAGCGTCGCGCCATGCGCGCTCTTCTGGAACGCGCCCGTCTTGCGATCGCGCAGCCCCTTCGAGCAGGAATCCTTCCCCTGCTCGTGGCACCAGATGCAGTAGTTGGCCTGGTCGAGCGCCTGCACCACGTCCATTCCGCGGTCGGTCAGCGAGAAGGCGTCGCGCTCGCGCCAGTCGTGCTCGGGCAGGCGCATCATCGTCACGCCGTCGCGCTCGATGCGCTCGACCGGCACCAGCGTCGCCGGATCCACCTTGCGCGGCGCGCGGAACAGGACGCCCGCGGCATGGCGCGCGCGCCCGGCGGGCGACAGCGTCGCCCAGGCCGCGTAGCGCTCGGCCACGGCGAGCGCGTCCGCGTGCGCCTCCGGCGTCGCGCTCCAGGCGACGACGTGCCGCGCGAAGGACGCCTCTGTCAGCGCCTCGCCCATCGCCGCCTCGAGCGCTGCGGAGAGCGCGGCGGCGTCGAAGGCCGCGGCGGCATCGGCCTTGTGCGCCTTGAGCGCGCGGCGCTGCACGAAGTTGCGCTTGGCCTCCCAGACCGGATCGAGGCTGCGCGTGCCGGCGGAGAGCGCGGCGATCTCCGCGCGGATGCCGAAGAGATCGCCGAGGAAGCGCTCGAGTGGCGCGCCGAGGTCGATCATCAGCGCCGAGGCGTCGAGCGTCGCGAGCGCGCCGGGCGCGGCGCGCGCGGCGAGCAGCCTGTCGGCGAGCGCCGGATCCTCTGCCGTGA
>VGDA01000227.1 GCA_016869915.1 Alphaproteobacteria bacterium | reverse complement strand
GAGGCGGCTCGAGGCCGCATGCCGGAACCACGGAGTGCCCCTGCGCGCGGCGGCCGTGCAGTTCCCGCGCTTCCACGACGCGGTCTCCACCGTGCTCGCGGGCGCGCGCAGCGTGGCCGAACTCGACGACACGCTGGCGATGGCGCGCGTCGCGATCCCCGCGACGCTGTGGGACGAGTTGCGGGCCGGGGGCCTGCTGCCCGTGGATGCGCCGACGCAGGGCCGCGGCGCGATCGCCTGACGCCGCGCGCTCAGGCCGGCAGCGCCGCCTTCAGCCTGCCGCCCAGGCGCACCGGCTCGACGCGCAGCGCCCGGCCGTTGCCGGGATCGAGTTCGACGAAGACGCCGCACATCGTGCCCTCGCCCTCGGCGGGGGAAAGGCGCTCGCCCGGCATCTTGCGCACGAAGCGCTGCACGGCGGCCTCCTTCTTCATGCCGATCACGGAATCGTAGTCGCCGCACATCCCGGCATCCGTCTGGTAGGCGGTGCCCCCGGGCAGCACCTGCGCGTCGGCGGTCGGCACGTGGCTGTGCGAGCCGACCACGATCGAGGCGCGGCCGTCGCAGAAATGGCCGAGCGCCATCTTCTCGCTCGACGCCTCGCCATGCACGTCGACGAGGATCGCGTCGACGCCCGCGCCGAGGCGCTGCGTCGACAGCACGGAGTCGACCGCGGCGAAGGGATCGTCGAGCGGGTCCATGAACAGCCGCGCCATCACGTTGACCACGACGACGCGGCGGCGGCCGACGGTGAACACGCCGATCCCGCGCCCGGGCGTGCCACGGGGGAAGTTGATCGGGCGCAGCAGGCGCGGGTCCGCGTCGATCGTCGACACGATCTCGCGCTGGTCCCAGACATGGTTGCCGGTCGTGATGCAGTCGACGCCCGCCTCGTAGAGGTCGCGCGCCGTGCGCTCGGTGATGCCGAAGCCGTGCGCGACGTTCTCGCCGTTGGCGACGACGAAGTCGAGGGCGAGCCGTTCGCGCACGCCGGGGAGGTGGCGCGCCACCGCGTCGCGGCCCGCCCGGCCGACCACGTCGCCGAGGAAGAGCAGCCTCATGCCACGCTCCTCGCGAAGGCGCGCAATCCGCGCTCCGTCGCCACCGCGTCGAGACGCTGGTCGAATGCTTCCACCGGGACCCACTCCACTTCCTGGCACGCGAAGGCGACGCCCACCGCCCGCACCGGGCGACCCGAGGCGCGCAACGTCGCGATCGTGCGATCGTAATAGCCTCCGCCATGCCCGAGGCGGAAGCCCCGCGCGTCGAAGGCGAGCAGCGGGACGAGAAGGATGCCGGGGGTTCCCTCGGGCCGCGAGGGATCCGGCACGCTCGTGCCGAAACCCGCCGGGACGAGCGCGTCGCCCGGCAGCCAGCGGCGGAACGCGAGCTGCGCGTCGCGCGCGACGACCACCGGCAGCAGGATCGGCGTCCCGCGCGCGGCGAAGCCCCGGAGGACGGGGCGGATGTCTAGTTCGCCGCCCATGGGCCAGTAGCCGGACATTTCCTCGCCGGGCGCGGGCGAGAGGCCGGCGAGCATCGCGGCGCAGGCTTCGGCGCCCGCCCGCGCGGCCTCGTCCGCGCCCAACGTGGATCGCCGCGCCCTCGCCAGCGCGCGCAGCGCCTTCTTCTCGGCGACGATGTCCTGCAAGCGCTGCTCCGGGAGGATGGCGCGCCCGCGCCGCGCCCTTCCAGGCAGGCGGCGCGTGGCGGCGAGGATGGACGGAGCCACGATGGCCGTTGGCGCTCTGATCCTCTGTGGCCCGCTTAACGCAGGTGGGCGCCGTGATACCGAGACCGCAGCCCCGGCAGGGACAGCTCCCTAGAGGTTAGGTATCGGCCCCAGGGATTTAGTGGCCTGACGCACCCCGCAGCCCCGTCCGGCTCCCAAGCTAGGGCGTCGGGCCCGCGGAAACAACCTTGGCGACGGCGCCGCCTCAGCCTCCCGGCGCGAGCCGCTCCGCGACGGCCGAAAGGCGCTGCGCGATGCGGTCGAGGTCGCGCGTCAGCACGTCGTCGCGCCGCGCGAGCGATGCCTCCACCTCGGCGATTCGCGACTGGAGGTCGCCGGCGCGCAGCTCGGCGTCGCGCGCCGAGGCCTCGAGCCCCTCGCTCGCCGCGCGGCGCGCCTCCGCGTCCTGGTAGGCCTCTCCCAGCTCGTCGGCCAGCGTCAGGCAGGTGAGCAGCAGGAGCCTCGCCTCGCCGACGGCGCCGACCTGGCCCGCCAGCTCGCGCACCTTCGTGTCGATGTACTTCGACAGCGCGCGCAGGCGGTCCTCCTCGCCGTCGCCGCAGCCGACCACGTGGCTGCGGCCGTTGATCTCGATCGTCACCTGCGCCATTGCCACGCGTCCCCTGTCAGCGGTCGAGGCCGGACTGCGCGCGGCGCGCCTTGGCGAGCGCCGTCTCGACGCGCTCCAGCACGCCGTCGACATCCTCCGCGATGCGCGCGGCCGCGCCGCGGCGCTCGCCGGCGATGGCCTTCTCGAGCCTCGCCAGCGCCGCATCGACGCGCTTCATCGCTTCATCGACCGCGCTCATCCACCGAACTCCAAATCGCGCACAGAAGACCGCCAAACGCGGCTCGAATCAAGGTTGACGGCCCGGGAGCCGGTCGGCATCTTCCGCCGCCCATGAGCGCAGCCACCGACAGCGCACCCGCCGCTGCACCCTCGCCCCTCAGCACGAGGCAATCCCCGGAGCACGCGCGCATGGCCAATGCCCTGCGCGCGCTGGCGATGGACGCGGTCGAGAAGGCCAAGTCGGGGCATCCCGGCATGCCGATGGGCATGGCGGACGTCGCCACGGTGCTCTGGACGAAGTTCCTCAAGTTCGATCCCTCCGCGCCCGACTGGCCCGACCGCGACCGCTTCGTGCTGTCGGCGGGCCATGGGTCGATGCTGCTCTACGCGCTGCTCCACCTCACCGGCTTCGCCGACATGACGATGGAGGAGCTCAAGCGCTTCCGGCAGCTCGGCGCGAAGACCGCCGGCCATCCGGAGTTCGGCCATGCGGCCGGCGTCGAGACCACCACCGGCCCGCTCGGCCAGGGCCTCGCCAACGCGGTGGGCATGGCGATGGCGGAGCGCTGGCTCAACGCGCGCTTCGGCGACGGCGTGGTCGACCACCATACCTACGTGATCGCCGGCGATGGCTGCCTCATGGAGGGCATCAGCCAGGAGGCGATCTCGCTCGCCGGGCACCTGCGGCTGAGCCGCCTGGTCGTCCTCTTCGACGACAACCACATCTCGATCGACGGGCCGACATCGCTCGCGACATCCGAGGACCAGTGCGCGCGCTTCGCCGCCAGCGGCTGGAACACCGCGCGCGTCGACGGCCACGACCCGGCCGCGATCGAGGCCGCGATCGCCGCGGCGCGGCGCAGCGACCGCCCGACCATGATCGCCTGCCGCACCACGATCGGCTACGGCGCGCCGACCAAGGGCGGCACGGCCGGCTGCCATGGCTCGCCGCTCGGCGCCGCGGAGATCGCAGCGACCCGCGAGCGCCTGGGCTGGACCAACGGCCCGTTCGAGATCCCCGTGGATGTCCTCGAGCGCTGGATCGCCGCGGGGCACCGCGGCGGCGCCGCGCGCAAGTCCTGGGACGGCCGCCTGTCGCGCATGCCGACGGAGCAGCGCGCGGAGTTCCGCCGAATGCAGTCGGGCAAGCTGCCGCGCGGCCTCGCCGAGGCGGTCGCCGCCTTCAAGGCGAAGCTCTTCGCCGACAAGCCCTCGATCGCCACCCGCGTCGCGTCGCAGAACGCGCTCGACATGCTCGCGGCGCAGGTGCCCGAGCTGATCGGTGGCTCCGCCGACCTCACGGGCTCCAACAACACCAAGGCCAAGGTCCAGGCACCGATGACCGTCGCGGATCGCGGCGGCCGCTACGTCTACTGGGGCGTGCGCGAGCACGCGATGGCCGCGGCGATGAACGGCATGGCGCTGCATCGCGGCGTCGTCCCCTATGGCGGCACCTTCCTCGTCTTCACCGATTATTGTCGGCCCGCGATCCGCCTCGCGGCGCTGATGGGCCAGCGCGTCGTGTTCGTGATGACCCACGACTCGATCGGCCTCGGCGAGGACGGCCCCACGCACCAGCCCGTCGAGCACCTCGCCGCGCTGCGCGCCATCCCCAACCTCGCGGTGTTCCGCCCCGCGGACGCGGTCGAGACGCTCGAGTGCTGGCAGCTCGCGCTCGAGCGCCAGGACGGCCCCAGCGTGCTCGCCCTCACGCGCCAGAACCTGCCGGCGCTGCGCACCGGCGGCGACCCCGCCGAGAATGCCTGCGCGCGCGGCGCCTATGTCCTCGCCGAGGCCGAGGGCGGCGAGCGCCAGGCGACGCTGATGGCCACCGGCTCCGAGGTCTCGCTCGCCATGGAGGCGCGCAAGCTGCTCGCCGCGCGCGGCATCCGAGCCGCCGTCGTCTCGATGCCGAGCTGGGAGCTGTTCGCGCGCCAGAGCGCCCGCTACCAGCGTGCCGTGCTCGGCGGCTCGCGCGTCGCCAAGGTCGCCGTCGAGGCCGCGCTCGGCTTCGGCTGGGAGCGCCATCTCGGCGCCCGCGGCGCCTTCGTCGGCATGACCAGCTTCGGCGCCTCCGCGCCCGCGCCCGAGCTCTACCGCCATTTCGGGATCACGCCCGAGGCCGTCGCGGAGGCGGCCGCCGCGCTCGTCTGAACCCTAGCGAAGGGGAATCCCCATGACCGTCAGGATCGCGATCAACGGCTTCGGCCGCATCGGCCGCCTCGTGCTGCGCGCGCTGCACGAATCCGGCCGCAAGGACGTCGAGGTCGTGGCCATCAACGACCTCGGCCCGGTGAAGACCAGCGCCCACCTGCTGAAGCACGATTCCGTGCATGGCACCCTCAGGGCGGACATCACGACCGGCGACGACTGGATGGACCTCGGCACCGGCCGCATCAAGGTCACGGCCGAGCGCGACCCCGCGAAGCTCCCCTGGGGCGCGATGGGGATCGACATCGTCGCCGAGTGCACGGGCATCTTCACCGCGCGCGACAAGGCCGCGCTGCACCTCGCGGCCGGCGCGAAGCGAGTGCTGGTCTCGGCCCCGGCCGATGGCGCCGACCTCACCGTGGTCTTTGGCGTGAACCATGACCAGCTCAAGGCCGAGCACAAGGTCGTGTCGAACGCGTCCTGCACCACGAACTGCCTCGCCCCCGTGGCCTACGTGCTCGACAACGCCTTCGGCATCGAGCGCGGCTACATGACCACGATCCACGCCTACACGGGCGACCAGGCGACGGTCGACACGCTGCACAAGGACCTGCGCCGCGCCCGCGCCGCCGCGCTGTCGATGATCCCGACCTCGACCGGCGCCGCGAAGGCCGTTGGCCTCGTCCTGCCCGGCCTCAAGGGCAAGCTCGACGGCACGGCGATCCGCGTGCCGACGGCGAATGTCAGCCTCATCGACTTCAAGTTCGTGCCGCGCCGGAAGGCCTCCGTCGAGGAGGTGAACGCCGCGATCCGCGAGGCCGCCGCCTCGGCCCGCCTCAAGGGCGTGCTGGCGACAAACAGCGAGGAACTCGTCTCCAGCGACTTCAACCACAACCCTGCCAGCTCGACCTTCGACCTGACCCAGACCCAGGTCATCGATGGCGGCCTCGTGCGCGTGCTGAGCTGGTACGACAACGAGTGGGGCTTTTCCAACCGCATGCTCGACACGGCGGCGGCGATGGGGCGGCTGGGCTGACGCCCGCGCGGCGCGGCGGCCGCTCAGGCGAGCTGCCGCGCCACCAGGGGCCCGATCGCGTTGGCGACCGGCAGCGGCAGCATCCGCCACGCGGCGACCAGCGAGCGGTAGCGCGGGTTCGAGGGATCGGTGCGCGGCGGCGCGTCGCGCCCCTGCAGGAAATAGCGATAGGCGAGCGGCCGGGGCACGAAGCCCCAGCTCTTCCTGTGGGCGTGGCTCCCCGTACCGACGCGGCTGCGCCCGAACGCGAAGCGCGTGCAGCCGAGATCCCGGCCCCGCCCCATCAGGCGCAGGAAGAGGAAGTCGCTCGCGCCGAGCTCGCGCCCCGCGCGCGTGCCGCCGGCATAGAAGGGATGGATGGCGCCGCGGAAGCGGAAGCTGAACGCCGCCGCCAGCTTCTCGCCGCCCCGCTCGACCACGCTCGCCTCGAAGGCGCCGGGCAGCGCGGCATCGAGGGCCTGCATG
>VGDA01000226.1 GCA_016869915.1 Alphaproteobacteria bacterium | reverse complement strand
GGGGCTGGACATGGCGGCGCGCAATCTGGTCCAGCCCATCGCCGGGGTCAATCCGCGGCGCGCGCGCCGTTCCACGCTTGTGCACGCCCCGCGGAGGCGGCAGCTTCCCGCGCCATGTCCTTCCTCGATCGCATCGCCGAGTGCAACCGCCACGACCTCTCCGGCTTCGCGCCCTTCCGCGTCGCGCGCGCGCGCGTGGGCTGGGTGCGCCACGCGCTCGCGCAGCGCCTCGCCGCGCGGCGCGACGTCTTCGCGCGCGACGCCGATGGCGGCCTGTCGCTGCGCGACGAGCTCGCGGACCATGGAGCGCGCAGCACCGCGATGGACGACGTGGTGCGCGGGCTCGAGCGCAACGGGCTGGTCACCGGCCGGCGCGACGAGTTCTACCCGGTCGCGCCGCATGTCGGCTCGCCGCCGCTGCTGCAGGTGGAGCGCGCGGCCGTCGCGGCCTTCGGCATCGCGGCCTGCGGCGTCCACATGACCGGCTTCGTGCGCAGGCCCGACGGCATCCATGTCTGGGTGCCGCGGCGCGCGCGGGGCAAGTCGACCTATCCGGGCATGCTTGACAACACCGTGGCCGGCGGCCTGCCGGTCGGCATCGGCATCTTCGAGAACCTCGTCAAGGAATGCGCCGAGGAGGCCTCGATCCCCGCCGCGCTCGCGCGCCGCGCCATCCCCGTCGGCGCGATCGCCTATTGCATGGAGGCGCCGGACGGGCTGAAGCCGGACGTGCAGTTCTGCTTCGACCTCGAGCTGCCCGCCGACTTCGTGCCGCGCCCGGCCGACGGCGAGATGGAGAGCTTCGAGCTCTGGCCGGTCGCGCGCACCATGGCCACGGTGCGCGACACGCGCGAGTTCAAGTTCAACTGCAACCTCGTGCTGATCGACTTCTTCCTGCGCCATGGCCTGGTGGCGCGCGACGACCCGGACCACGACGCGCTCTGCGCGGGCCTGCGCCGCTTCGCGTGACGCGGCGCGCGTCGCCGGGCATGCTCGCGCCGCGGGCAGGCGGGGAGGGACCGATGGTCGACATGCGCGTGGCGATGGTATCCGGGGCGAATCGCGGCATCGGACTCGCGATCGCGCGCGAGATGGCGCGCGAGATGGCGCGCCGCGGCTGCGCGCTGAGCCTTGGCGTGCCCGGCCGCAATCGATCCCCGCGGAGCTGCGCGCGCTGGGCGAGGAGCGGCTGCTCGTCCATCGCTACGAGGCGGCGGAGCCGGCGGCCGGCGATGCCTGGGTCGCGGCGACGGTCGCGCGCTTCGGCCGGATCGACATCCTCGTCAACAACGCGGGGATCGCGCCGCAGGTCCAGCTGGAGACGGGCAGCGACGCGGACCTCGACGCGCTGCTCGACATCAACGTGAAGGGCCCCTTCCGGCTGCTGCGCGCGGCCTTCCCGCATCTCAAGCGCGCGGGCAATGGCCGCGTCGTCAACGTCGCCTCGCTGTCGGGCAAGCGCGTGCTTGGCCTCAACGCGGGCTACCAGATGGCCAAGCACGCCGTGGTCGCGCTCAACCACGCCGTGCGGCGCGCGGGCTGGGAGCACGGTATCCGCTCGACCGCGCTTTGCCCGGGCTTCGTCAATACCGACATGGTCGCGGGCCAAGAGGGCATCGACATGGCGCAGGTGACCCAGCCCGCGGACCTCGCCGCGCTGTGCGGCGTGGTGGTCGACCTGCCCAACAGCGCCTCGGTCGCCGAACTGCTCGTCAACTGGCGCCTCGAGCCCTCGCTGTGAGCGTGCGCGATGTGGCGGCGCGCCCCGCCCGGATGTAGCCTTGCGCGCCATGCAGTTCGCCAGAGTGAAGCCGCGCGCGAGCGCCGAGGTCGCGTTCACGATCGACGGCAGGCCAGCGCGCGCGCGCGTCGGCGACACGCTGATGACGGCGATGCTCCTGAACGCCCCGGCGCTGCGCCGCTTCGAGTTCGGCGAGGGCGCGCGCGCGGGCTTCTGCCTGATGGGCGCGTGCCAGGACTGCTTCGTCGCCTTCGTCGATGGAAGCCGCGTGCGCGCCTGCACCACGCTGGTGTCCGAGGGCATGGCCGTCCTCACTGGGGCATCCGATGGCTGAGCCGCGCGTCGTCGTCGTCGGCGCGGGCCCGGCCGGCATGCGGGCCTGCGCCGCCCTGGCCGAGGCCGGGCTGAGGCCCGTGCTGGTCGACGAGGCCGCGCGGCCGGGCGGTCGCATCTACCAGCAGCCGCCCGACGGCGCCGGGCGCCCGGCGCGCGAGCTCTACGGCCTCGAGGCGGCGAAGGCCACGCGCATCCACGCGCTCGCGCCCGCGCTGGCCGGGCGGATCGACCATCGCGCCGAGACGCTGGCCTGGAACTGCTTCGCGGACGCGCTCGACCTGCTCGGGCCCGGCGGGCCGTCGCGCGTCGAATTCGACGCGCTCGTGCTGGCGACCGGCGCGACTGACCTCGCGCTGCCCTTCCCGGGCTGGACGCTTCCCGGCGTCTACGCGCTCGGCGGCGCGCAGATCGCGCTCAAGGCGCAGGGCTGCGCGATCGGCCGGCGCGTCGCCTTCCTCGGCGCCGGGCCGCTGCTGCCGCTCGTCGCCTGCCAGTATCTCGAGGCGGGCGTCGCCGTCGCCGCGGTGCTCGACGCGACGCCCTTCCTCGCCAAGCTGCGTGGCCTGCCGCGCATGCTCTCCGCCCCCGCGACCCTGGCCAAGGGCATGCTCTACGTCGCGCGCCTGAGGCGCGCAGGCGTTCCGATGTTCTTCGACGTGCGAAGGCCGCGCGTCGAGGGCCGGGGGCGCGTCGAGCGCCTGCGCTTCGAGGCCGGCGGGGTCGAGCGCGAGGTCGCCTGCGACGCGCTCGGCGCGTCCTTCGGGCTGCGCAGCGAGACGCAGCTCGCGGACCTCGCGGGCTGCCGCTTCGAGTTCGACCCGCGCACGCGCCAGCACGTGCCCGCGCGCGACGCCGCGGGACGCAGCTCGCGCCGGCACGTCTATGTCGCGGGCGATGGCGCGGGCATCGGCGGCGCCGACGCCGCCGAGCTCGCGGGCGAGCGCGCCGCGCTCGCGCTGCTCGAGGACCTCGGCCTTTCCTTCGATGCGAACCGCGCGGCGTGGCTCGAGGGGAGCCTCGCGCGGCTCGACGTCTTCCGCCGCGGGCTGGAGGCGGCATATCCCTTCCCCGAGCACATGGTCCGCGACCTCGACGACGCCACGATGCTCTGCCGCTGCGAGGGCATCGCGGCGGGCGCGCTGCGCGAGGCGGCGATCGCGAAGGACGCGGGGGAGGTCAACCGCGCGAAGGCCTTCACGCGCGTGGGCATGGGGCGCTGCCAGGGCCGCATGTGCGGGCGCGCGGCGGCGGAGGTCCTCGCCATGGCGCGCGGCGAAGCGCTCGGGCAGGCCGGCAGGCTGCGCGCGCAGCCGCCGGTGAAGCCGATCCCGATGCTGCCGGGGCTGCTGTCGTGAGCGCGCCCGTCTTCGACGTCGCGATCATCGGTGGCGGGACCGCCGGTTGCGCCGCCGCGCTCGCCCTGCGCCAGCGCGGGATGAGCGTCGTCCTGCTCGAGAAGGGCGCCTGCGGCGCCATGGCGAGCGGCACCAACTTTGGCGGCGTGCGCCGCCAGGGCCGCGACTTCCGCGAGATGCCGCTGGCGACGCGCTCGCGCGCGCTCTGGGACAGGCTGCCGGCCGTCGTGGGCGAGGACTGCGAGTTCCGCGCCACCGGCCACATCAAGCTCGCGCGCGACGAGGCCGAGATGGCCGAGCTCGAGCGCTATGCGCGCGAGGCCCGCGACCACGGCCTCGAGCTCTCGGTCGTCGGCGGCAACGCCGTGCGCGCGCTCTATCCCTGGCTGGGGCCGAAGGTGGCCGGGGCCTCGCTCTGCGCCGACGACGGCCAGGCCAACCCGCGCCTCGTCGCGCCCGCCTATGCGCGCGCCGCGCGCGCGGCAGGCGCCGAGATCCGCGAGTTCGCGAAGGTGGAGAGCGCGCGCTGGACCGGCTCGCTCTTCGAGGTCGATGCCGGCCCTGCGTCGGCGCGCGCGCGCCGGCTGGTCAACGTCGCCGGCCTCTGGGGCGGCGAGGTGGCCGGCTGGTTCGGCGAGGGCGTGCCCATCAGGCCGCTCTGCCCGAACATGGTCGTGACGGAGCCGCTGCCGTACTTCATCGACCGCTCGATCGGCGTGTGCGGCGGCAACGTCTATGCGCGCCAGGTCGAGCGCGGCAACGTGATCTTCGGCGGCGGGCGCGGCTGGGGCGACGCGCAGGCCGGGCTGTCGCGGCCACGCGCGGACGTCGCGCGCGACGCGATGGCCCGCGCGCTCGAGATCCTGCCGCAGCTGCGCGACGCGCGGATCATCCGCACCTGGACCGGCTTCGACGGCGAGATGCCCGACGAGATCCCCGTCATCGGCCCGAGCCTCTCGACGCCCGGCCTCGTCCACGCCTTCGGCTTCTCGGGCCATGGCTTCCAGCTCGGCCCGGCGATGGGCGAGATCCTAGCCGAGTTGGTCGCCGATGGCCGTACCCCGTCTCCGGTCGAGCCCTTCTCGATCGGCAGATTCGCGAGCGCGCCGCCGGCGCCTCGGCTAACCTGAACACCGAAACGAGGGAGATCGACGACATGAAGAAGACGACGACCATGCTGCTCGCCGCCACGGCGATCGGCCTCGCCAGCGCCCCGGCGCTCGCGCAGAAGGTGCTCAGCGTCGGCATGGCCGCGCAGGACGTCCAGCAGATGGACCCGCATCGCATGACGACCACCCAGGACCGGCCGATGGCCAGCTGGATGTTCAACGGCCTGATGCGCTCCAAGCCCGGCACGATCAGCCTCGACGACCTCGAGCCGGACCTCGCGGAGAGCTACGAGGTCTCCGCCGACCGCCTGACCTGGACCTTCAAGCTGCGCCGCGGCGTGCAGTTCCACCGCGGCTTCGGCGAGATGACCGCGGACGACGTCGTCTTCTCGATCCGCCGCGCGGGCGATTCGAGGACCTCGGCCTTCTCCTCCGACTTCGCGGCGGTGGACAAGGTCGAGGCGGTCGACTCGCACACCGTGCGCATCACCCTCAAGAACCGCGTGCCCTTCCTGCTCGGCTCCCTGCTCAACTACCAGGGTGGCTTCATCGTCTCGAAGAAGGCGGTCGAGCAGTTCGGCGACAACTTCAAGCTCAACCCGGTCGGTACCGGCCCCTTCGCCTTCAAGGAGCACAGGCCGAACGACCGCGTGACCTTCGAGGGGCATGCCGGGCATTTCCGCGGCAAGCCGAAGATCGACACGGTCCACTACCGCTTCATCCAGTCCGACGCGAGCCGCGACCTCGCCTTCCAGGCCAACGAGATCCAGGTGATCTACGGGCGCCAGGACCAGGTCTGGGCGGAGCGCACCAAGGCGCTGCCCAACACCATCGTCGACGTCATCCGCCCGGCCGAGTTCGGGCTGCTGCACCTCAACACGACGATGAAGCCGCTCGACGACAAGCGCGTGCGCCTCGCCATCGCACACGCCGTCAACCGCGACGAGGTCGCGCGCGGCCGCGGGCCCCTGCTCCAGGTGCCGGGCAAGTCGATGATCCCCACGGGCTATGTCGGCAGCGACGACCAGGTGCCGCTGCCCGGGCACGACATCGCGAAGGCGCGGGCGTTGCTCGCCGAGGCGGGCTTCCCGAACGGCGTGCAGATCAAGGCGATCCACACGCAGCTGCCGGGCATGCTGAGCACGATCCAGATCGTGCAGGCGCAGCTCAAGCGCGCGGGCATCGACATGGTCATCGACCTCGTCGACCACCAGACGTTCCACGCGCAGATCCGCCAGAACCTCTCGGGCATCGTGCACTACTCCGCGGCGCGCTTCCCGGTGGCGGACATCTACCTCACGCAGTTCTACCACTCGCGCTCGATCATCCAGACGCCGACCGCGGTGACGAACTTCGCGCACTGCAAGGTGGCCGACGCCGACATCGAGGCGGCGCGCATCGAGACCGACCCGGCGAAGCAGAAGGCCTTCTGGTCGGCCGCGCAGCGCAAGATCAACGACGAGGTCTGCGCCGTCGCCCTCACCGAGAGCTTCTCGGTCTGGGCGCGCAAGTCGAATGTCGACTACGGCTACAAGGCGGAGGGCTTCCTCAACCTCGGCCCGCAGCTGACCGAGGCGTCGACGATCAACTGACGACCGGCCGCCCGCGGCCGGCGACGGCAGGGGCCCTTCCC
>VGDA01000225.1 GCA_016869915.1 Alphaproteobacteria bacterium | reverse complement strand
CGGCGCTGGCGGGCGGGCGCGAGATCGCCGCGCTGGCGGCGGCCGACTTCCCGCTGCCGACGCTGGGGCCGCGGCTGTTGGCATGGCGCGGCGAGATCCTGGACGGGCGCGGCTTCGTGCAGCTGCGCGGCCTGCCGGTCCATCGCTGGACGATGCGCGAGGCCGCGACGGCCTGGTTCGGGCTCGGCGCCCATCTCGGCCGCGCGGTGACGCAGAACGCGAGCGGCCATATCCTCGGCCATGTGCGCGACCTGGGCCTCGACGCGGCGGACCCGGGCGTGCGCGTCTACCAGACGACGGCGCGGCAGAACTTCCACACCGATTCCTGCGACATCGTCGGGCTTCTCTGCCTGCGCACGGCGCGCAGCGGCGGGCTGTCCTGCATCGTCTCCTCGGCGGCGATCCACAACGCGATGCTGGCGAGGCGCCCGGAGCTCGTCGCGGAGTTGCACCGGCCGCTGGCGATCGACCGCCGCGGCGAGCGCGCGGCGGACGGGCGGGGCTGGTGGATGGCGGCGGTCTTCAACCGCGACGGGCCTTTGCTCACGACGATCTACACGCGCCGCTACATCGAGAGCGCGCAGCGCCATCCCGACGCGCCGCGCCTCGGCGCGGCAGCGCGCGAGGCGCTCGACCTCTTCGACGCGCTCTGCGAGGACCCGCGCCTGCGCCTCGACATCGCCTTCGAGCCGGGCGACGTGCAGCTGCTGTGCAACCACGCGATCCTGCACGACCGCACCGCCTACGAGGACTGGCCCGAGCCCGCGCGCAAGCGCCACCTGCTGCGGCTCTGGCTCTGCCCGCCGGTCGGCAGGCGCCTGCCGCCGGAATTCGCGACGCGCTACGGCTCGGTCGAGGTCGGCGCGCGCGGCGGCGTCGCACCGCCGGGCACGCCGCCGGTCGCGCCGCTCGAGCCCTGCTAGGCGCCGGTCAGGCGCCGCGCGTCGGCGTGCGGCGCATGAAGTCGAGCGTGTGCTCGAGGGAGACGACGCCCGCCTGCGAGCCGAGGCCGGTGGCGTTGAGCGCCGAGGTCGCCTGGGCGAAGCGCACCGAGGCCTCGGGGTCCATGCCCCTGCACAGCGCGACCGCCATGCCGGCGTTGAAGGCGTCGCCGCAGCCGCAGGTGCATTTCACGTCCACCGCGAAGGCGGGCAGGCGCAGGCGCGCGCCGTCGGCGTGGTGCCGGTAGGCGCCCTCGGCGCCGAGCGTGAAGATGCAGCAGCGCGCGCCCATGTCGATGAAGGCCTTCGCCATGTCCGCCATGTCGGCCATGCCGGTCAGCGCCTGCGCCTCCTCGATCGAGGGCACGAAGTAGTCGGTGTGCGGCAGCACCGCGGCAACCTTCGGCAGGTCCGCGGGCGAGCCCGCGAAGACGTCGAGAGTCGTCGTCGCGCCGCGCGCCTTGGCGAGCCTGGCGAGCTCGGCGTTGCGCCCCTGGTCCATGCGGTCCATCAGGCCGACGCCGCCGAGATGGACGACGCGCGCATCGGCGGCGCGCGACATGAGCGCGTCGTCGACGAGGAAGTCCGCGGTCGCGCCGCGCAGGTGCAGCGCCGGGCGCGAGCCGTCGCGGCGCGTGGTCACGATCGAGGACGAGGTGCGCCCACCCGCGACGCGCTGCATGCCGGAGGCGTCGACGCCGAAATGGGCGAGGCGCTGCAGCACCCAGTCGCCCATCAGGTCCTCGCCCACCCCGCCGACCGCGAGGCAGGACAGGCCCATCTTCGCCGCGGCGATCGCCGCCGTGCCGGCGGCGCCGGAGACGGCGAGGGTGAAGTCGTCGAGGAAGACCGTGCCGCCGCCATCGGGCACGCCGGTGAAGGGCCAGCCGAGGCAGTCGAAGGTGTAGAAGCCGATCGACGCGTAGTCGTGGCGCATGGCTGTCTCCCTCTCGTCTCAGCCGGGCTCCGGCGGCAGCAGGTGGATCGATCGCCTCGGCAACGATCGTGGCGACGTGCATGGTGTCGTCGAGGGCCCCGCCGACCGAGGCGCGCGCGCATCCGATGCGTTGCGAACATGTGTATTGATGGCGTCATCTTTGTTCAATAGCCTCGCGGCAACGCGGCGTGGTTGCTGCAGGAGGAAGCCGACATGAACATCGCCGAAGGACTGCGCCGCCGCGCTGCCGAGGGACGCCCGGTGCGCGTCGGCCTCGTGGGGGTCGGCGAGATGGGGACGGACATCGTCACCCAGGTCGGGCAGATGCCGGGTATCGAGGTCGCGGTCGTCGCGGACCGCGACGCGGCCCGTGCCATGAGGGCCTTCGACATCGCCGGCACGCCGGGCGCGGCGGTCGCCTGCGACGGCGCGCGCGCGGTCGAGGCCGCGATCGGCGGCGGCCGCGCCGCGGTCGTCCAGGATGCCACGCTGGTCGCGGGCTGCGACCTCGTCGACGTCGTGATCGACGCGACCGGCAACCCCAACGTGGGCGCGCAGGTGGCGATGCGCGCGATGGAGGCCGGCAAGCACATCGTGATGATGAACGTCGAGGCGGACGTCACGATCGGCGCCTGGCTGCGCCGCGCGGCGGAGAAGGCGGGCGTCGTCTACACGCTGGGCGCCGGCGACGAGCCGAGCTCGGCGATGGAGCTGATCAACTTCGTCCAGGGCATGGGCTGGCCCGTCATCGCCGCGGGCAAGGGCAAGAACAACCCGTTCCGCGTCGAGGCGACGCCCGACGAGTATCGCGAGGAGGCCGCGCGGCGGAACATGAACCCGCGCATGCTCGTGGAGTTCGTCGACGGCTCGAAGACGATGATCGAGATGACGGCGATCGCCAACGCCACCGGCCTCGTGCCCGACCGGCCGGGCATGCACGGCCCGGACGCCAAGGTCGCCGACCTGCACAAGGTCCTGTGCCCCGCCGAGGATGGCGGCCTGCTCTCGCGCCGCGGCGTGGTCGACTTCACCGTCGCGAAGGGCGTCGCGCCGGGCGTCTTCGTCGTGACCGAGCTGCGCCACCCGCGCCTGCGCGAGCGCATGCACGACCTCCATCTCGGCGAGGGCCCGTACTACACGTTCTTCCGCCCCTACCACCTCACCAGCCTCGAGGTGCCTCTCTCCGCGGCAGCGGCGGTGCTGTTCCGCCAGAGCCACATGATCCCGCTCGAGCGACCGGTCGGCGAATGCGCCGCGCTCGCGAAGAAGGACCTGCCCGCCGGCACGCGGCTCGACGCGATCGGCGAGTACTGCTACCGCGGCTGGGCGACGACGCGCGCGCATGCGCGCTCGATCCGCGCCGTCCCGCTGGGCCTCGCCCAGGGCGGCACGACCACGGCGCCGATCCGCGCCGGCGAATACCTGACCGAGGACAATTGCCGCCTCGACGAGACGCTGGAGATCGTGCGGCTGCGCCGCCTGCAGGACCGCATGCTCGACGGCGACGCCGGGGCCGCGCCGTGAGAGCCGGGGCCGAGGCCTCGGTCGCGCCGCGCCGCAACGAGCGCCCTGCCTTCGCGCTGCTGGGCGAGGAGGGGCTGCGCCAGTGCCTGCGCCGCATGCATCTCGTGCGCCGCTTCGAGGAGGCGGCCGAGCAGAGCTACATCCGCGGGCTGATCCACGGGACGATGCATCTCTCGATCGGGCAGGAGGCGAGCGCCGTCGGCGCCGTCGCGGCGCTGCGCCCCGACGACTACATCCTGTCCACGCATCGCGGCCACGGGCACTGCATCGCCAAGGGGGCCGACCCGCGCTTCATGTTCGCGGAGTTCTTCGGCAAGGACACCGGCTACTGCCGTGGCCGCGGCGGCTCGATGCACATCGCCGACGTCGCGGGCGGCAACCTCGGCGCCAACGGCATCGTGGGCGGCGGCCTGCCGATCGCGGTCGGCGTCGGGCTTAGCGCGAAGATGCGCCGCTCCGGCCAGGTCTGCATGGTGTTCTTCGGCGACGGCGCCTCGAACGAGGGCGCCTTCCACGAGGCGCTCAACCTCGCCTCGATCTGGAAGCTGCCGGTCGTGTTCGTCTGCGAGAACAACAAGTACGGCATGTCGATGTCGACCGCGCGCTCGATGCCGGTGGCCAACGTCGCCGACCGCGCCGCCGCCTACGCGATGCCTGGCGTGATCGTCGATGGCAACGACCTGCTCGCGGTGGTCGAGGCCGCCGACGAGGCCTGCGCGCGCGCGCGGCGCGGCGAGGGGCCTTCGCTGCTCGAGTGCAAGACCTACAGGCTGCGCGGGCACTCGAAGAGCGACCGCAACCTCTACCGCACCAAGGAGGAGATCGAGGCGTGGCGCGCGCGCGACCCGATCGCGCGGCTGCGCGACGCGCTGGTCGAGGCCGGCCGCCTGGACGCCGTCGAGGCCGAGGCGATCGAGGCCTCCGCCGCCGCCGAGATCGAGGCGGCCGTCGAGTTCGCGCGCACGAGCCCCGACCCCGATCCCGCGCAGCTGGAGCGAGACGTCTATGCCTGACACGACCTTGCCCGCGACGCGCGAGCTCTCCTACGCGGAGGCGATCCGCGAGGCGCTGGCGCAGGCGATGGAGGCCGACCCGCGCGTCTTCACGCTCGGCGAGGACATCGGCGTCTATGGCGGCGCCTTCGGCGTCACCGGCGACCTCGTCCATCGCTTCGGCGAGGAGCGCGTGATCGACACGCCGATCAGCGAGCTCGGCATCGCCGGCGCCGCGGTCGGCGCCGCGATCACCGGCATGCGCCCGGTGCTCGAGTTCCAGTTCTCCGACTTCGTCACCCTGGCGATGGAGCAGATCGTCAACCAGGCGGCGAAGATCCGCTTCATGTTCGGCGGCAAGGCGAGCGTGCCGATGGTCGTGCGCATGCCCGCCGGCTCGGGCACCGGCGCGGCGGCGCAGCACTCGCAGAGCCTCGAGGCGTGGTTCGCCCATGTCCCCGGGCTCAAGGTCGTGCAGCCCTCGACGCCCCACGACGCCAAGGGCCTGTTGCTCGCCGCGATCGACGACCCGAACCCGGTCCTGATCTTCGAGCACAAGCTCCTCTACAAGACCAAGGGACATGTCCCGGCCGAGCCCTACCGTGTGCCGATCGGCACCGCCGTGACGCGCCGCGCGGGCAGCACCGCGACCGTGGTCGCGACCTCGATCATGGTCCATCGCGCGCTCGAGGCCGCCGAGGCGCTTGCGCCCGAGGGCATCGACGCCGAGGTGATCGACCTGCGCTCGCTGCGCCCGATCGACACCGCGGCGATCGAGGCGAGCGCGCGCCGCACCGGCCGGCTCCTGGTCGTGCACGAGGGCGTGCGCACGCTGGGCATCGGCGCGGAGATCGCCGCGCATGTCGCGGGCAGCGAGGCCTTCGACTTCCTCGACGCGCCGATCATGCGCCTGGGCGGGCGCGACGCGCCGCTGCCCTACAACCCGGTGCTGGAGAAGGCGGCGGTGCCGCAGGTCCCCGACATCGTCGCCGCGCTGCGCAGCCTCGCCGCCGGGGGCTGACATGGCCGTCGACGTGATCATGCCGCGCGTCGACATGACGATGGAGCGCGGCACGATCCGCGCGTGGAAGGCGCAGCCCGGCGACGCCGTGCGAGAGGGCGCGCTGCTCTTCGAGATCGAGACCGACAAGTCGGCGATGGAGATCGACGCGCCCGCCTCGGGCACGCTGGGCCGGATCCTCGTGCCTGCCGGCGTCGAGGTGCCGGTCGGAACCCTCGTGGCGCGGATCCTCGCCGCCGGCGAGGCCGCGGAGGCCGGGTCGCCGCCGCCTCCCATCGCGCCCGCGCCGTCGCAGGCCGCGCCGTCCGACCTTCCTCCCGCCCTCGCCGCGCCGGCCCCGCGCGTCGCGCCGCCGCCCGCCGGCGACGCTCCGCGCCCGCGCGCCACGCCGCTGGCCCGTCGCCTCGCGCGCGAGCACGGGCTCGACCTGGCTTCGTTGCGCGGCACCGGCCCGCGCGGGCGCATCGGCCGCGCCGATGTCGAGGCCGCGCGCGCCGCCACGTCGACCGCGCCAGCCGGCGCCGCCGCGTCCGCAGCGCCCCCCATGGCCTTCCATTCGAGCATCCGCGCCGATCTCGGCGCGCTGCTTGAGCTGCGCGCGCGCATCGCCGCCGCGCGGCCCGGCTCCGCGCCGCCCGGGCCGACGACGCTCCTCCTGCGCCTGCTCGCCGCGCTGCTGCCAGGGCATCCCGCGCTGCTCGGCGCGACGGGCGGCAGCGTGGACGTCGCCGTCGCCCTCGCGCACGAGGAGGGCACGCGCCTCGCGGTCCTCGCCG
>VGDA01000224.1 GCA_016869915.1 Alphaproteobacteria bacterium | reverse complement strand
GACCGTGCGCGCCACCGCGAAGAGCGCCGTGAACATCGAGGTCGGGAAGCCCATCGCGCGGTAGATGATGCCCGAGTAGAAGTCGACGTTCGGGTAGAGCTTGCGCTGCACGAAGTAGTCGTCCTGTAGGGCGATGCGCTCGAGTTCCATGGCGATCTCGAGCAGCGGCTCGTCGCGGACGCCGAGTTCGGCGAGCACGTCGTGCGCGGCCTGGCGGATCACCTTTGCGCGCGGGTCGAAGTTCTTGTAGACGCGGTGGCCGAAGCCCATCAGGCGGACGCCCTCCGACTTGTCCTTCACCTTGCGGATGAACTCGGGGATGCGGTCCTTGGAGCCGATCTCCTGGAGCATCTGCAGCACGGCCTCGTTCGCGCCGCCATGCGCCGGGCCCCAGAGCGTCGCGATGCCCGCGGCGATGCAGGCAAAGGGATTCGCGCCCGAGGATCCTGCAAGTCGGACGGTCGAGGTCGACGCGTTCTGCTCGTGGTCCGCGTGCAGGATGAAGAGCTTGTCGAGCGCGCGCGCGACGGTCTTGCTGATCTTGTATTCCTCGCAGGGCACGCCGAAGGTCATGTACAGGAAGTTCTCCGCGTAGTTGAGCGAGTTCTTCGGATACATGAACGGCTGGCCGACCGAGTACTTGTAGGCCATGGCCGCGATGGTCGGGAGCTTCGCGATCAGCCTGTACGAGGCGATCATGCGCTGGTGCGGGTCGTTGATGTTCAGGCTGTCGTGGTAGAACGCCGAGAGCGCGCCGACCACGCCGCAGCAAACGGCCATCGGGTGCGCGTCGCGCCGGAAGCCCTGGTAGAAGCGCGTCAGCTGCTCGTGGATCATCGTGTGCAGCGTGATGTCGCGCTCGAACTTGGCCTTCTCGCCGGCGTCCGGCAGCTCGCCCTTGAGCAGGAGGTAGCAGACCTCCATGAAGTCGCTGTGCTCGGCCAGTTCCTCGATCGGGTAGCCGCGATAGAGCAGCACGCCCTGGTCGCCGTCGATGTAGGTGATCCTGGACTCGCAGGACGCGGTCGAGGTGAAGCCCGGGTCGTAGGTGAAGTGCCCGGTCTCGGCGTAGAGCTTGCGGATGTCGATGACGCGCGGGCCGATCGAGCCGTCCATCATCGGCAGGTCGAGGCGCTTGCCGTTGCCGTTGTCGATGACGGTGATCGTGCTCTTGCTCGCGCTGCCGGACATGACGGGCTCCAGGACTCGGGTCGAAGGAATGTTCGCGGCGACGGGGCCGGGCAGGGCCTGCCGGCCGACGGAGCGCGATACTAGCCGCTGGCGCGCGCGCTCCCAAGGGTTTGGTTGCGCTGCAGCAGCCTCATTTCAGGGCATCGCCGATGCGGCCCATCGTCTCCGCGCGACCGAGGACATGCATCACCTCGAAGATCGGCGGCGAGACGTTGGTGCCCGTGAGCGCGGCCCGCAGCGGCTGCGCGATCTCGCCGAGCTTCGCGCCCGCGGCCTCGGCGGCGGCCCGCGCCTCGGCCTCGATCGACTGGGCGCTCCACTCCGCGAGTCCCTCGATGCGCCGCGCGAAGGATGCGAGCCGCTCGCTCCCGGAGCCGGCGAGCAGCTTTCGGCCGGTCTCCGCGATCGGGATCGGGCGCGCGTGGCAATAGAACTCGGCGCTCTCGGCCAGCTCGACGATCGTCCGGGCGCGCTGCTTGAGGCCCGGCATGCCGGCGCGCAGCCGCGCGCGCGCCTCCGGCCCGAGCGGGCGTCCCGGCTCGCGCTCGAGCTGGGCTGCGACCAGTTCCGCCAGGCCGTCGTCGTCGCGCGCGCGGATGTAGTGGCCGTTGAGGTTCCCGAGCTTCGCGAAGTCGAAGCGCGCCGCGGAGCGGCCGACCGCGTCGAGGTCGAACCAGGAGACGGCTTGCGCGGTCGAGATGATCTCCTCGTCGCCATGCGACCAGCCGAGGCGCAGCAGGTAGTTGCGCATCGCCTCGGGCAGGTAGCCCATGTCGCGATAGGCCTCGACGGCGAGCGCGCCGTGCCGCTTCGAGAGCTTCGCGCCATCCGGCCCGTGGATGAGCGGGATATGGGCGTAGACCGGCACCGGCCAGCCCATCGCCTCGATCACCATCATCTGGCGCGCGGCGTTGTTGAGGTGGTCGTCGCCGCGGATCACGTGGGTGACGCCCATGTCGAAGTCGTCGACCACGACCGACAGCATGTAGACCGGCGTGCCGTCGCCGCGCAGCAGGATCATGTCGTCGAGCTGGTCGTTGCGTATCACGACGTCGCCCTGGACGATGTCGCGGATCACCGTCTCGCCGGCCTGGGGCGCCTTGATGCGGATCGCGGGCGCGACGCCGGCCGGCGCGTCCCCGGGGTCGCGGTCGCGCCAGCGCCCGTCGTAGCGCGGCGGCCTGCCCTCGGCTCGCGCCGCGGCGCGCATCTCCTCGAGCTCCTCCGGCGAGCAGTAGCAGCGATAGGCCTTGCCCTGGCGCAGCAGTTCGTGGGCGATCTCGGCATGGCGGCGCGCGCGCGCGAACTGGTGGACGACCTCGTCGTCCCAGTCGAGCTCGAGCCAGCGAAGGCCGTTGATGATCGCGTCGACCGCTTCCTTCGTGGAGCGCTGTCGGTCGGTGTCCTCGATGCGGAGCCTGAACTTGCCGCCGTGGTGGCGCGCGAAGAGCCAGTTGAAGAGCGCGGTGCGCGCGCCGCCGATATGCAGGAAGCCGGTGGGCGAGGGCGCGAAGCGGCAGACGGGAACCGACATGTCGTAATCCGCAGTGAAGATTGAGGCCGGGGACCCCGCCTCGTTACGGTCGGTGGAACTACCACGCGGGCCGCGCAGAGGGGGAGTCTCGCCAGCATGGGGGCCATGCCTTCCCCGCCGGCCGCGCCCCGGCTGCCATGGCCCGTCCCGGCCGCAGGCGGCGCGGCGGGACCCGGCACCGCGCCGTCCGGCGCGCTCGCGCGGGCCAGGGCCGCGTTCGCGCCCGAGGCGGAGCGGCTCGCGCTCTGGTCGCCGGTGGCGCTGGGATGCGGCATCGTCCTCTACTTCGCCTCGCCCGCCGAGCCGGGGCCGGGGCTCCTCGCGGCCGCCGTCCTCGCTTCGTGCCTCGCCGCGGTCGCGGCCGCGCTGGCGCGCGCGCCGGCCGCGGCGCGCATCGTCCTCGCCGCCGCGGCGCTCGGGCTGGTCGGCGCCGCGCTCGCGCAGCTTCGCGCCGACGCCGTCGCGGCGCCCGTGCTCGCGAAGCGCTGGGGGCCCGCCGAGCTGCGCGGACGCGTCGTGGCCGTCGAGATCCGCCCCGATGGCCGGCGCCTGATGCTCGATCGCCTGGAGATGCCGGGGCTGCACCGCGACGAGGTGCCCGCGCGCGTGCGCGTGCGGCTGCGCGGCGGCGCGGGCGAAGGGCTCGTCCCGGGCGACATCGTCGCGGCGCGCGCGCAGCTCGTGCCGCCGCCCGGGCCGGCCGCGCCCGGTGCCTACGACTTCGCGCGCTGGGCGTGGTTCGAGCGCATCGGCGGAGTCGGGTCGCTTCGCGGCACGCCCCGCGTGGTCGATCGCGATTCGCGGCCGGGCTGGCGCATCCGCCTCGACGCGCTGCGCGCCGATGTCGTGCGCCGGGTTCTCGCGGCCGATCCCGGGCCGGCGGGCCAGGTCACCGCTGCGCTGCTGACGGGGGAGATGGGCCATGTCGATCCTGCCCTGATGCAGGCGATGCGCGATTCAGGGCTCGCGCATCTGCTGTCCATCTCGGGGCTGCACATCACGCTGGTCGCCGGGATCGTCTTCTTCGCGGTGCGCCGCGCGATCGCCCTCGTGCCGCGCGCCGCCCTGCGCTGGCCGGCGAAGAAGATCGCGGCGTGCTGCGCCTTCGCGGCGATCACCGCCTACATGCTCTTCGCCGCGCCGAGCGTGCCGACGACCCGCGCATGGTTCATGGGCGGGCTCGGCCTGGTCGCCGTCCTCCTCGATCGCGCGCCGGTCTCGATGCGCCTGGTGGTCTGGGCCGCGCTCGCGGTGCTGGCGGCGACGCCGGAGGCGGTGCTGGGGCCGAGCTTCCAGATGTCCTTCGCGGCCGTCGTGGCGCTCGTCGCGGCCTGGGAATGGCTGGCGCCCGCGCTGCGGCGGCTACGCGCCGCGAGCGGGTTCGTCGCGCGCGCCGCGCTCCTGCTCGCCGGGGCGCTGGCGACGACGCTGGTCGCGAGCCTCGCGACCGCGCCCTTCGGCATCTACCACTTCAACCGCGTCGCGGCCTTCTCGATCGCCGCGAACCTGCTCGCGGTGCCGCTGACCTCCTTCGTCGTCATGCCCTGCGCGGTGCTGGTCTTCCTCGCGCTGCCGCTGGGGCTGGAGGCATTGCCGCTGGCGGCGATGAACGCGGCGAACCTGCTTGTGGTGGCCATCGCGGAGGAGGTCGCCGCGTGGCCATCGGCGGCGCTGCTGGTGCCGGCGATGCCGGACTGGGGGCTCGCATGCTGCGTCGGCGGCGGGCTATGGCTGGCGCTATGGCGCCGCGGATGGCGGGTGCTCGGCGTGCCCGTCATCCTCGCCGGACTTGCCTCGCCATGGCTCGCGCTGCAGCCGGACGTCGTCGCCGGCGCGGAGGCGAGGCTGGTGGGGCTTCGCGATGCCGGAGGGGCGCTCGCCCTGCACGGGCGAGGCAATGTCCAGATGGCCAGCGAGACCTGGCTGCGGCGTGCCGGCCAGGCGCGCGCCGCTGCACTGCCGGATTGCCGGCGCGGGACATGCTGGATAGAGCGGCCCGGCCACCTCGTCGCCGTGGTCACGGCGCCGGCCGGGCTCGCGGAGGCCTGCGCCTGGGCAACTGCGCTCGTCACGACGCTCGAGGTCTGGCGGGACTGCGCCGCGCCCGCGTGGATCCTCGACCGGACGACCATCCTGCGCGAGGGAAGCATCGAGGTCCGGTTGCTGCCGGGCGGCGAACTCGCCCTGCGCACGACGCGCGAGCTGCGCGGGGCGCGCAGGTGGACGCGGGGATCACCGCCGCGAGACGCGGCGGACGAGCCTCAGTAGCGCCGCATCAGCCCGACGAGGCGGCCCTGGATGCGCACGCGGTCGGGCCCGAAGATCCGCGTCTCGTAGGCGCGGTTCGCGGGTTCGAGCGCGATCGAGGCGCCGCGGCGTCGCAGGCGCTTGAGCGTCACCTCGTTGTCGTCGACCAGAAGCGCGACGACGATCGTGCCGTTCTCCGCGTCGTCGCAACGCTGGATGATGGCGGTGTCGCCGTCATGAATGCCGGCCTCGATCATCGAATCGCCGGCGACGGAGAGGGCGAAATGCTCGCCGCGGTCGAGCAGTCCGGAGGGGACGTCGACGCTGTCCTCGGGATCGGCCACGGCCTCGATCGGCAGGCCGGCGGCGATGCGCCCGTAGAGCGGGATGCTCGCCGCGCTTGCGTTCGCGGCCGCGACGGCACCGGCCAGGTTCTGGCGGAAATCCCCGCGGATCACGTTGGGCTGGAAGCTGGCGGGCGCGGGGGCGGAGGGCGGCACGCGCGCGGGATCCCCGCCGTGGATCGCGGCAAGATGGTTCTCCGGCAGCTTGACCACCTCGAGCGCCCGCGCGCGATGGGGCAGGCGGCGGATGAAGCCGCGCTCCTCGAGGCCGGTGATGAGGCGATGGATCCCCGACTTGGAGCGCAGCGCCAGCGCGTCCTTCATCTCGTCGAATGAGGGCGACACGCCGTGCGTGTCGAGATGCCGTTTGACGTAGACGAGCAGTTCGTACTGCTTGCGCGTGAGCATCTGGGCCTCCCGGGCCGGCGTTATCCACAGGAACAAAGGCGCAACCGGCGGCTTCGTTCTATTTTGGTTCGCCCCCGGGGTCAAGCGGGCAGGGCGCGCGCGTTGCAATCGCGGCGCCCCGGTGTGAGGTTCCGCGCCGTCCCGCGCATGGCCGGCCTCCCGGACATACTCCTGCCCGTCGTCGCCCTTATCGCAGCGGGCTTCGCCTTCGCCCGCATCGGCCTGGTCACCGAGGCGGGAGAGGCCGCGCTTTCCGGCATCGTCTTCTACGCGGCAACGCCAGCGCTGCTCTTCCGCGCCATGGCGAGCGCCGCGCCTGGATCCGGCGACCTCGCCCTCATGGCCGCCTATTTCGGGCCGTGCCTCGCGCTCTACGCGCTCTGGGCGGTCGCCGCGCGGGTACTGGCCGGGCAGGGAGCCGCGCTCTGCGGGATCGGCGCCATGGGCTCGGTCTTCGGCAACTCTGTGC
>VGDA01000223.1 GCA_016869915.1 Alphaproteobacteria bacterium | reverse complement strand
GACAACCCAGCAGGAGGACCCAATGAGACCAAGGACAGCGACCAGCCTCGCGGCGCTCGCGCTCGCCGGCGGGACGCAGGTCTCCGACAGCGGACCCAATCCGCCTCAGGTCGTCGGCGACACGACCGGCATCCCGCCGGCCGCGCTCGCAAACGGGCTCGCGCCGATCGTGGTGCCGGTGGCGGCCGGCCTCCTGCCCTTCAACTTCGTGATCACCGCGACCGGCGGCGTCGTGCCCAATGGGCATGCCGGACCCAGCAACGACGACGTCGCGTTCTTCTTCGCCGACGCGGCGGGCAAACCGCTGCCGCTCTCCGGGCAGTCCACCATCGCCTACCTGCTGCTCGACGACGGCGGCGGCGCCAACGACAACGACCACGACGACATGATCGTCAGGCTGACGATCACCGAGGCCCCCGAACCGGGCACGCTCGCCGTGCTCGGCATGGCGCTCGCGGGGCTCGGCGTGTCGCGCCGCCGGCAGCGCTGAAGCCGGGATGCGGGCGGGGCGCGGCGGCCCCGCCCGTCACTCCGCCGGCAGCGCGATGACGAAGCGCGCGCCGCCCGGCCTGCCGCCGACGCCCGGCCGGTTCTCCGCGCGCAGCGTGCCGCCATGGGCGGCGACGATCTGGCGCGAGATCGACAGGCCGAGGCCCGAATGCGTGCCGAACTTCTCGCCCTCGGGCCGCGAGCTGTAGAAGCGCTCGAAGATCCGCTCCAGGCTCGCCTCCGGGATGCCGGGCCCCTCGTCGGAGACGGAGATCTCCACCATCCCGCCCACGCGCGCCGCGGCGAGCGCGATGCGCCCGCCGGGCGGGCTGAACGACACCGCGTTGGCGATCAGGTTGCGCAGCACCTGGCCGAGCCGGTCCTCGATGCCCGAGACGCGCAGTTCCTCGCCCGCGGGCAGGTCGACGTCGAGCTGCGGGTCGTCCTCCGCGCGCGTCGCCTCGTGCACCTCGACCAGCGTGCCGAGCAGCCGCGCGACGTCGATCGGCCGCGCGGTGGCGCGGCTCAGCTCGGCGTCGAGCCGCGAGGCGCCGGAGATGTCGCCGATCAGCCTGTCGATGCGCTGCACGTCCTCGACGATCACCTGCATCAGCCGCTCGCGCCGCGAAGGATCCTGCACGCGCGCCGCCGTCTCGACCGCGCTCTTGAGCGAGGTCAGCGGGTTCCGGATCTCGTGCGCGACGTCGGCCGCGAAGCGCTCGATCTCCTCGAGCCGCTGGCGCAGCGCCGAGGTCATGTCGACGAGCGCGCCGGACAGCTCGCCGATCTCGTCGCCGCGCCCGCGCATGTCGGGTATCGCGGCCTCGGCGCGGGAAGCCCCCGTGCCGCCGATGCGGCGCTGGCCGCGGCGCACGCGCTCGGTCGCGGCGGCAAGGCGCAGGATGGGTCGTGTGATCGTCCCGGAGAGGTAGATCGACGCCAACGCCGTCACGAGCAGCGCGCCGAGGCAGAGCTTGAGGATGTCGACGCGCAGCTCGCGCACGCTGGCCTCGACCTGCTCGCCGCCGGCGACCAGCATCACCGCGCCCAGCACCTGCTTGAAGCGCTGCACCGGGACGGCGACCGAGACGAGCATGCCCTGCCCGCTGGCGAAGCCGCGCAGGCGCACCGCGTCCTCGCCCGCGAGCGCGGCCTGCACCTCGGGGAACTCGTCGGCATGCGGCTCGGGCGCGTCGGGCCAGGGCGGCAGGTCCTCGCGCGCCGGCAGCCAGTTCATGACCCAGTCATAGGCGGTGTCGGTCAGCGCCTCGAGCATGCCGCGCGCCGCGCGAGGCGGCGGCAGCGGCTCGACCAGCACCTGCCCGCCGAATGGCGAGATCACGCGGCTGTCGGCGAGGACATGGCCCTCGGGCGCGAACACCCGCGCATGGCCGTAGCTGGGCTCCATCAGCCGGTAGAGCATCGGGCGCACTGCGTCGGGCGCGAGGCGGTAGTCGATGCCCGCCTCGCCGTCCTCGTCCGGGCGCGCGGATTCCGACACCGCGGTCGCGACGAGGCGCGCCTGCATGCTCATGGCGGCGACCTGGGCGTCGATCAGGCCGCGGCGATGGTCGTCGAGGTAGAGAAGGCCGAAGCCGAGCAGCGCGGGGCCGAGGAGGTTGAGGAACAGGATCCGCCGCGTCAGCGGCGACAGGATCCGGCGCCGGCGGCGCGTCGCGCTCATTTCTCCTTGTCGCGGTAGCGGTAGCCGAGGCCGTAGAGCGTCTCGATCTGCTGGAACTCCTCGTCCGCCTCCTTGAACTTCTTGCGCAGCCGCTTGATGTGGCTGTCGATGGTGCGGTCGTCGACGTAGATGTGCTCGCCATAGGCCGCGTCCATCAGCTGGTCTCGCGTCTTGACCATGCCCGGCCGCTGCGCGAGCGCCTTGATGAGCAGGAACTCGGTGACGGTCAGCGCGACGTCCCTGCCCTTCCAGGTGCAGACATGGCGCGCCGGATCGAGCACGAGCTCGCCGCGCGCGAGCGGCGGCTCGCCGCCGGCGGCGCCCGTCGCGCGGTCGCGCAGGATGTCCTGGCGGCGCAGGATCGCGCGGATGCGCTCGACCAGCAGGCGCTGCGAGAAGGGCTTGGTGATGTAGTCGTCGGCACCCATGCGCAGGCCGAGCGCCTCGTCGAGCTCGTCGTCCTTGGAGGTCAGGAAGATGACGGGCATCTGGCTCTGCCGGCGCAGCTTGCCGAGCAGCTCCATGCCGTCCATGCGCGGCATCTTGATGTCGAGCACGGCGAGGTCGGGCGGCCGCGCCGTGATGTCGCGCAGCGCCTCCGTCGGGTCGGCGTAGCTGCGCACGGCGAAGCCCTCCGCCTCCAGCGCCATCGCGACCGAGGTGAGGATGTTGCGGTCGTCGTCGACCAGCGCGATCGTCTGCGGCACGTGTCCCTTCCTTCCCGGGGCCGGCGCGTCCCCGCCGGCAAGCCGCCGCAATCTCGCGGCGGATTATGGCCCCCGCGCGGCGGCGCCGGGGCGCGGACGCGACTATAGAGGCCGCGCGCGGCCGGGGTTACTCTCCGCGCCATGGAAACGACGCCCGGCCCCGCCGCCGCCGCGCCGCCGCCGCCCGGCCAGGTCGCCCGGGCGCTGCTGCGCGGCCTCGACCACGCCGCCCTCGCCACGATCGGCGCCGCGGGCAGCCCGGCCGCCGGCGCGCCCCATGCCTCGCTGGTGCAGGTCGCCTGCATGCCGGACGCGAGCCCGGTCCTCCTGGTCTCGCGGCTGGCCGAGCACACGCGCAACATCGAGGCGGACCCGCGGGTGTCGCTGCTCCTCGACGGCACGCCCGGCCTCGGCGAGCGGCTGACCGGCGCGCGGCTGAGCCTGCATGGCGTCGCGCGGCGCAGCGACGACCCGGTCGCGCGGCGGCGCTTCCTCGCGCGCCATCCCGGCGCGGCGCTCTATGCCGGCTTTGCGGACTTCTCCTTCCACGTCGTCGAGATCGGACCGGCCCATCTCGTCGCCGGCTTCGGGCGGATCCACTGGATCGCGGCCGGCGTGCTGCGCGACGACGTCGCCGACGCGGCGGCGCTGGTCGCGGCCGAGGAGGAGATCGTCGCGCACATGAACGAGGACCATGGAGACGCGATCGGGCTCTACGCGCGCAGGCTGCTCGGCCGCGCGGGCGAGGGCTGGCGGATGACCGGCATCGACCCGGAAGGCCTCGACCTGCGCCGCGAGGGCGCGGGCGAGGTCGCGCGGCTCGCCTTCGCGCGGCGCGCCACGACCCCGGACCAGGCGCGCGCCGAGCTGGTGCGCCTCGCGAAGGCGGCGCGCGCCGTCGCGTGAAGGCGGCGGGTCAGCCCGCGCGCATCGCCTCGTCGGCGAAGCGCGGGTCGACGGCCTGGGCGTAGCCGAACTCGGCAGGCGGCGCGTCCTGTCCCAGCAGCGACAGCTCCTGCGCCAGCACCTCGCGGTTGCGCGCGAAATGCGCCTGGGTGATGCGCGGGTCGGCGTTGAAGATCGCGCCGTCGGATTCGAAGGAGCGCTCGAAGATCGCGGGATCCATGTCGCCGAAGAAGCCGCGCGCCCAGGACTTGAAGCCCGGCGCGTCCTCGCGGATCGCGCGCAGCGCCACGGCGAGGCCGCGGCAATAGGCGACGAGCTGGGGCCCGCGCTCCGCCGCGACGCGGTCGGTCGCGGTCGCGGCGATGTAGAGGTAGTCGGCGAAGTCGGGCGGCGGGTTGCGCGACATGTTGAACAGGAACGCCGCCTGGCCGCGCGACACCGCGACGTCTGAGGTCGGCGAGGACAGGCAGAAGCCGTCGATCACGCCGCGCTCCAGCGCCGCGAGCATCGCCGGGCCGCCGCCCTGGACAGTCACGAGCTGCGCGTCGGAATCGGGCTTGAAGCCGGCGCGCACGAGCAGGTTCCGCAGCAGGAAGTCCGGCGCCGCGCCCGGGCCGGTGGTGCCGAGGCGCAGGCCCTTGAGCGCGCGCGCCTTGTCCAGCACGGGCGACGCCTCCGTGACGCCCAGGCGCTGCAGGACGTCGGGCCTGACCACGACATGGCTGGCGTACCGGTTCACCATGCCGGCGATCATCTTGATCGGCTGCCGGCGGATCTGCACGCGCATCGTCACCGTCGGCGCGCCCAGAAGGATCTCGGCGGCGCCGCTCAGCAGCGCGTCCACGTTGACGCCGCGGCCCGAGGAATTGCCGAGCACGCGCACGCCCGCCTTCTCGAAGGCGCCGAGGGCGCCCGCATAGTCCTCCGCGATCCACAGCCAGGACTTTGCCGTGGCGCGTATGGAACGCAGCTCCGGCATGCCCTGCGCGAGCGCGGGCGCGGCGAGCGCGGTGGCGGTCGCGCCGGCAAGCGCGGCGCGGCGGGTGAGTCTCGTCATGTCGGTCTCCCTTCGTCCGGTGATGGCGCGGCCGCGTCGAATGCGGCGCCGAAGAACCCGGCGAGGCGCGCGAAGAGGATGCGCTGGTTGCGCTGCCTCGATATGCCGTGGCCCTCGTCCTCGAAGACGAGCACCTCGTGCGGCACGCGCGCCGCGTCGAGCGCGGCCACGACCTCGCGCAGGTTCGCGGGCGTGACGTTGGGGTCGCGGGCGCCCTGCACGACGAGCAGCGCGCCGCGGATGGCGCCGACGAAATGCACCGGCGAGCGCTCGCGGTAGCGCGCGGGCTGCGTCGCCGGGCTGCCGCCCATCATCTCCTCGCTGTAGGGCCGCAGGTCGGGCCGCGTCGTCTCGTAGTCGACGACGAGGTCGGTCATCCCGCAGATCGGCGCCGCCGCGGCGACGACCTCGCGCGGCCAGCGCGTGATCGCGCACCACGAGGAATAGCCGCCATAGGAGGTGCCGGTTATGCCGACGCGGCCGGGCCGCGCGATCCCCTCGCGCAGCAGGTGCTCGATGCCCGCGCGGATGTCGTCCTGCTCGAGCCCGCCCCAGTGGCACGCCTTGATCTTCTCGCGGAAGGCGAGGCCGAAGCCCGTGGAGCCGCGGTAGTTGGGCTCCAGCACGTCGAAGCCGCACCATGCCATGTACTGGACGAAGGGGCTGATGCGCGCCTCGGCATGCGCCGTCGGCCCGCCATGGACCTGGACGACGAGGCCGCGCGAGGGCCGCGCCTTCGTGCGCGTCAGCCAGCCCTGGACCTCCAGCCCGTCGACCGAGCGCCACGAGATGCTCTCCGGCGCGGCGAAGTCCGTGGGGCGCAGCTTCGTGAAGGGCCAGCCGCGCGACAGGCTCAGCGCCGCGGTCGGGAACTCCTTCGACAGCCGCACGACGTCGCGCGGGTGGTGGGCGTTGGCGAACGTGCCGACCCAGCGCCCGTCCGGCGTCGGCGCGAGCGGCATGAAGGTGCCGGGCGGCCCGCCGAAGGGCTCCATCGGCGCGCCGTCCGCGGCGTGGATGCTCGCCCTGGTGACGGCGCGCGCGGTCTCCACGACCACGAAGCCGCCATGGCCCCTGAGCGGGTAGGCGTGCTCGACGTCGCGGGACGGGTCGTCGACCACCCAGCGCAGCGCGCCGCTGTCGACATGCAGCAACCCGACGCGCTTGTGCGTCGGCGTCTCGGCCACGAGCAGCGCGGTCTCGCCATCGGCGAGCCAGCGCCCGGAGACCTTCGCGGTGCGCCCCGCGTCCAGGATCTCGCGGTCGCCGGACCCGTCGATGCCGACGCACCAGAGCTGCGTGCCCGCGGGATCGCGGTCCTTGCGCACGTAGAGGATCCGCATGCCGCGCTCGTCGAGCTGCGGCGCGCCGGTGC
>VGDA01000222.1 GCA_016869915.1 Alphaproteobacteria bacterium | reverse complement strand
GCTGCATGAATGCATCTCCGCGCTGTCGGGCGCGGAGCGCGCGCGCATCCTCGGCCGCAACGCGGTCGAGCTCTACCGCCTCGACGCCACGCCGGGCTGGCCGAGCATGGCGCAACGGCGCTGAAACGGATGAGTCCCCGCTTCCCGGTTCGAGGCGTCGGCGACCATCATGCGTGGTGCGCGGCGCGGACTTCCGCAGCTTCGCTGGCGGACCAATTGAGATAGGCTCCATGGCCGAGCGTCGTTCCCTTCAAATCTCCATGAACCGAAGCGCCGTCCTCTCGGCCGCAGCCACCCCGCTGGCCGCCACCACCTTGCCTGGATGCGTTACGACGCAAGGTCCGGCCTCGGACGAGTGGGGCGCGACGCTAGGCTATCCCTCGGGCTGGGGACCCCCAGGCCTGCCACCGCGATGGGAAGCCTATCCGGGATATCGCGTCGGGAACTTCTCCGTGGGCTTCGAGGCGATGTTTCGCCACGGGGTCCTGTGCGCGACCGGCAAGCCATCTCCTTTCTCGCAGCCAGGTGCCGAAGCACGGGCGAGAACCGCCGGGCTTCGTGCCGCAGCGGAGGCCCATCTCCGGTCATGGCCCGCCACGGGGCTTCTGATGCAGCGCGATGGCGAGATCCTCTTCGAAGGCTACGGCCTGGGGCGCACGCCGGAGGCGCGGTTCACGAGTTGGTCCATGGCCAAGAGCGTGACGTCCATCCTGCTTGGCATCGCCCTCGACCTCGGCATGGTGCGCAGCATCGACGACGTGGCTGCCGACTACGTTCCCGGCCTCGAGGGCACGCTGCACGGGGGTACGAGGCTTCGCCACCTCCTCAACATGTCGAGCGGCGCGGAAGTCGATCACGCGCGCGATCCCGTGCGCATCGACGTGCCCGCACTGCTCGGCACGCCGAACGCGAGGGCCACGGGCACCGATCTGGAGCTCGTGGTACGCCGATGGAACGACCGAGGGGATCCGGCCAGAACGCGCTTCAACTACAACGAGCTCTGCCCGCTGACGATCGGGATGGTACTTCGCGCGGCGAGCCGGACCAGCCTCTCCGCGTTCGCGGAGGAGCACCTCTGGCGCCCGATCGGCGCCGAGGGAGATGCAACCTGGCTCTGCGATTCCCGTGGCAAGGAATACAATTGCGTGGGGTTCGCGGCGCGCCTGCGCGACTGGGGGCGGCTCGGACGACTTGTCGCGCAGCGCGGACGGCTTGGCGACCGGCAGGTCGTCAGCAGCGCCTACATCGACTCCTGCGCGAACTGGGGCCCGGAGGATCGGCAGGTCGCATTCGGCGTGGCGCGACCGGACACGGGCCACAGGAACTTCTTCTGGCACCCGCGCGCTGACGGCCAGTGGCTGGTCATGAACGGGCATCTCGGGCAGAGGCTCGCGGTCGACCTGGCCTCCAGGACCGCGATGGTCCGCACGGCAGTCAGCAATGACGGCGCATGGAGCCGCGACTTCTTCGCGCTATTCGAGGCCGCCATCCGGGCGTGACGCGAGGCTTCCTTGCAGGACCGGTGGGACGCATGGCGTCAGGCCGGCTCGCGACGGGCTGGAGCAGGCGGCTTCGGGCGCGGCGGCGCGCCGGGGACGGGCGCCTCGAGGCCGCTGCGCATCGCCTCGGTCGCCGCCTTCATCATCCGCGCGCCATGGCCCTGCGCCTCGAGCGCGTCCGTCGCCAGGCGGCTCATGCTGCCGGCGATCCAGCGCTGGCAGGCATTGAGCGCCTCGGCGGGATCGTTGCAGCGGCCCAGCTCCTGCGCGATGTCGAGCGCGGCCTGCGCGCCATTCTGGCGGCGCGCGAACCAGCCATGCGCCATGTCCTCCCACTCGCGCAGGATCTGCTTCTGCGCCGCGGCCAGCTCCACCATCTGGCTCGCCATGCGGCCGCGCAGCGCGCCGCCACCGTCGAAGAACTGGCGCATGGACCCCATGGCGTTGGGAATGCGCGCCTCGGGGGCGTTCAGGTCAGGCATGGGTCTCTCCCTCGTTGTGCGGAGGCACCCCGCCGCGAGCGCCGGGCCGGAGGATTGCCGCGCTTGCCCGCCCTTGCATTGACGCCCGTCAAGCGCGCGACGTTCAATGCGCCATCAGGACGGGAATACGCGCGGACCGCAGCGCATGCGCCGTCACGCCGCCGAAGATCAGCTCGCGCAGCCTGCTATGCGTGTAGCCGCCCATCACCAGCAGCGAGGCGCCGGCCTCGGCGCAGGCCACGTCGATCGCGGCGGCCACGCCCTCCGCGCCCCGCGCGATGCGGCGCCCGCTCGCCTCGATCCGGTGCCAGCGCAGCCACTGCGCCAGCGCCTGCGGGTCTGCCGGCCTGCCGCCCTCCTCGACGCTCGCCACCACGACCGACCGCGCGCGTGCAAGCAGGGGCAGCGCCGCGGCGACGGCGCGCGCCGCCTGCACGCTGGCGTTCCACGCCACGACGGCCGTTCTACCCAGCGCGAGCGGCGACGGCGGCGCGAGCAGGACAGGTCGTCCCGTCTCGATCAGCGCGGCCTCTGCAGCGACCGTGGCCGCGTGCCCGGGATCCTTGCCCGGCACGGGCAGGATCGTCATGTCCGCGGGCCGCCCATGCCGCACGATCAACGCGTCCTCCGCGCCATCCTCGCGGCGCCATGAGCAGGTCGCGCCGGCAGCGCCCGGCGCCTGCGCCTCGGCGAGGCCGCGCGCGCGGGCCCAGTCGTCGAAGATCCGCCGCGCGATCGCCTCGCTTTCCTCTCCGCGCCTGCGCGCGTCGGCGATCAGCGCGTCGATCGCGCCGGGCGACATGCCTTCGCCCAGGTAGGGAACGAAGGCGAGCGGATCGGGCCGCGCATGGAGCGCGACCACATGGCAGTCGAGCGCCAGCGCGACCGAGGCCGCGGCGTCGAGCGCCTGCCTGTCAGATGGAGCGCCCGTGATAGGGCAGAGGATGCAGGCGAGCGTGGCGCGATCCGTTCCTTGCTTGGAGGACCGCCATTGCGCGCAGGCGTCGCGCGGCGCGCCATGCGCCCGCTCAACCCGTCCCTTGCCTAGGCCTTCAGCCGGGCGACGATGCGGCCGCGCGCCTCGCCCGCGGCCACGCGCGCGAGGGCGGAGGGCACCGCGTCGAAGGACACGACCTTGCGCAGGAGCGACCGGAGGTTGCCGTTCGCGACGCGCCGCAGCACGGCGCGACCGACGACGGACAGGTCGCGCAGCCGCGCCGGGTCGCCGGCGCGATGGCTGGCACCGGGTGCCACCTCGTGGATCGTGATCGTGCCCGCCATCGGATGGCGGCCCGCGAGCGCGGGCAGGCCCGCGACGCAGGCCATCGCGCCATCGACGCCCAGCAGGCCGAGCGCGCGCGTCGCATGTGTTCGCCCGACGACGTCGACGACCGCATCCGCGCCGCGCCCGTCCGTCAGCGCCCGGATCGCCGCCGCGACGTCGCCCGCGTCGCGGTCGAGCGCCTCGTGCGCGCCGAGCGCCAGCACCTGCTCGCGCGCATGGCCCGAATGCACGGCGATCACCCGCGCATGGCGCGCGGCCGCCAGTTGTACCGCGAAGCCTTCGACCCCGCCGTTCGCGCCGAACACGACGACCGACTGCCCGTCGCGCGGGGCGAGCCTGCGCTCGATCGCGTGGAACGCCGCGAAGCAGGGGCTCTGCAGCGCCGCGGCGTCCGTGGCCGCGACGCCGCGCGGCACCGGTGCGAGCGCCGCGGCTGGCGCGAGCGTGAAGTCCGCGAGACCGCCGCCGCGGCGCGGGTCGAGCAGGCGCATCACCAGCGTGCCCTTGCGCCAGCCCTCCACCCCCGGCCCCAGCGCGTCGACGCGCCCGGCGATGTCCGTCCCTGGTACGCGAGGCCATCCATCACCGGCGTGGTCCTGCGCCATGAACCGGAGGTCGGGGCGATTGAGTCCGGCGGCATGGACCGCGAGGCGCACCTCGCCCGGGCCAGGCTCGGGCAGCGGGGCCTCGGCCATCCTCAGGCCAGCGATGCCGCCGGCCGCGTCCACCACCCATGCCCTCTGCATCGCCATGCCGCGCGTTCCTTCGCCGAGGCGCCGTCGTGCCGCGCGCGCGTCGCCACGCGCATGACGTCGCTCAAGCGGCGTCACTCCCGCAGCACATGCGTCCCCGGCGCGTCGCCAAGCCCCGGGCTGGCCAGGCGCGGCGGTGCCACGGGACGGCCCGAGCGCGCCGCGAGGAAGCGCACCAGCTCCCCCCACCACCAGCCCTCGCGTCGCGGTGCCTCGGCGAGCCATGTGTCCGGGTCGGCGTAGGGTGCGTGTTCCGGCCGCGCCAACACGTTGTAGCCGCCCTCCGCCTGCCCGGGCGGCGCGACGACGCCGGCGTTGTGGCCTCCGTCGGCGAGCACGAAGGTGACCTCCGCGTCGGCCAGCAGGTGGATCTTGTGGACGGAGCGCCAGGGCGCGACATGGTCGACGGGCGCCCGGCGCCGCGATAGCGCCCCTCGGCAAGGTCGTTGTCGAGGAAGAGGTGGCGCAGGTACTCCGTATGCATGCGATAGGGCATGCGCGTCGCGTCGGCGTTCCACGCCATCAGGTCGGTCATCGCGCCGCGCTCGCCCATCAGGTAGTGGCGCACGCCGCGCGACCATACGAGGTCCGACGAGCGCAGCATCTGGAACGCGCCCGCCATCTGCCGCGCGTCGAGGAAGCCCTGCTCCCACATCAGGTCCTCGAGGAAGGTCAGCTGGCTCTCGTTGACGAAGAGCATGAGTTCGCCGGCCTCGGAGAAATCGACCTGGGCGGCGAGCAGCGCGAGGCTGCGCAGGCGCGCATCGCCGCCCCTCGCCATCGCCGCCGCCGCGATGGCAAGCAGCATACCGCCGAGGCGGTAGCCGATGGCATGGATCGCGCGACCCGGCATCGCGGCACCGATCGCGTCGATCGCGGCCATCACGCCCAGCGCGCGGTAGTCCTCGAGGCTGAGGTCGCGGCTTTCCGGACCGGAATTTGCCCAGGAGACCATGAAGACCGTGAAGCCCTGCGCGACGAGGTGCCGGACCAGCGAATTGCCGGGCGAGAGGTCGAGTATGTAGTACTTCATTATCCAGGCCGGCACGACGAGCACTGGCTCGGGCCGCACGCGCCGCGTCGTGGGTGCGTACTGGATCAGCTCGACGAGGCGGTTGCGGAACACCACGCGGCCCGGCGTGCATGCGGCGTCGCGTCCCACTGCGAAGGCCTCGCAGCCAATCGGGCGGCGCCCGCCGATCGCGCGGTCTCAGTCCTCGACGAGGTTCTGCGCGCCGCGCACGAGGTTTATCCCGCCCATGCGCAGCATCCGCTGCAGCAGCTCGGGGTTGGTCAGCACGACGTTCGAGGGCGAGGCCATGTCGAGGACCTGGCGCGCCGCGAAGGCGACGACGTCCTCGTGCTGGCGCGTGACGCCGCGCACGCCAGTGGTCGCGTTGTGCCCCCCTTGCTGCTGCAGCAGGAAGCCCTGCCAGGCGAGGTCGAATGGCCAGCCACGCTACGCCGCGCCGGAGAAGCGCCGGTCCTGCGGCAGCGGCTCGATGCAGGGCTCGCCCGCAGATCCCAGCGCGCGCTTCGTCGCGTAGTGGGCGAAGCGCATCGCCTTGGTCCGCGCCTTCTCGAGGAGCTGGCCCTGCTTGCCCGGCGCGACGGCGAGATGCACCGCCCAGTCGAGGCACGCTGCCGCCAGCGCCGCGGGCGACAGGCCGCTCGTGAAGCGTGCCATCGCGGCGTGTATCGAGCGATCGACGACGTCGCCGAGAGCGGTGGCGCCGTAGGAATCCTGCTGCGGCCGCTCGCGCCGACGGCCAGCCGCGGGGCCACCGCGGGACCCGGCGCGCGTCGCCGCGCCGGCCTCTTCCTCGCGGGCATGCCCGACCCCTCGCGAAATCGCCCGCCGGGGATTCCCGGCGAGCGATCAACGCGCGAGGCCGCGCCGGGTTCCACGCCGCGCGGCCCTCAGGGCAGGCGTTGCGGTCGCATGTCCTTCGGGTCGATGCCGGCAACGACGACGGGCTTCTTCATCGCGTCGCGGCGGAACGGCTCGCCGAGCTCTTGGTTGAGGATGACCTCGATGAAGGTCGTGACGCCGTCCTTCTGCGCCGCGCAGGCCTCGCGCAGGGTCCGGGTCAGCTCCGCCTGGGTCCGCACCACCACGCCCTTGAGCCCGCAGCCTTCCGCGACCCTGGCGTAGCTGAGCTTCGGGTCAAGCTCGGTGCCAACGAAGTTGTCGTCGTACCAGAGGATCGAGTTCCGCTTCTCCGCGCCCCACTGG
>VGDA01000221.1 GCA_016869915.1 Alphaproteobacteria bacterium | reverse complement strand
GCTCGTGTCCTTGTCGAGGCGATGGACGATTCCCGGCCGTCCCGTGCCGCCGACCGCGCGCAGCGACTCGCCGCAATGCGCGAGCAGCGCGTTGACCAGCGTGCGGTCCGGGTTGCCCGCCGCGGGATGGACGACGAGGCCGGGCGGCTTGTCGACGACCAGGAGGTCCTCGTCCTCGTGGAGGATGTCGAGGTCCATCGCCTGCGCCTCGACCGCGCCGCTCGACGGCGCCGGCAGGTCGAGCGCGAAGGCCTGGCCCTGTTTGACCCTCCGGGACGGCTCCGTTACCGTCTCTCCATCGAGGCGGACGAGCCGGTCCTCGATCATCGACTTGAGGCGCGAGCGCGTCAGGGCCGGATGCGCTGGCGCCAGTTCGGCAGCCAGCGCGCGGTCGAGCCGCTCCCCCTCGGCGGGGGCGGCGAAGACGCCCTCGACGAGCCGCGCCGCGGTCATCGCCGAGGGTCCCGCATGCGCGCCTTGAAGGTCATCGTCGTCGTCCTCGGCATAGCCGTGCTGGCCGCCTTCGCGACCCTCGTAGCCGTGATCGTCAACCGCGCCGGCCGGGGCGGCGACGAAGCGGCCGGCGCGGGCGCGCGCCCGCCCATCCACGCCTCCTGGGGGCGGGTCATGCTCGACCAGCCCGCGGGGACCCGGATCCAGTCGGTGACGGCGAGCGGCAACCTCATCGTGCTCCAGCTTTACACCCTCTCGCCCGGGCAGGACGAGCGCCTGGTGGTCCTCGATCCCGCCACGGGCGCCGTGAACGGGATCTTCGTGCCCGGGCAACGCTGACGCAGGACGCATCCATGAACTTCGCTTCCGACAACACGACCGGCGTCCACCCGCGCATCATGGCCGCGATGGCAGCCGCCGCGGGCGGCCGGGCCATGCCCTATGGCGCCGACGACATCTCGCGGCGCGTGGAGCGCCTCTTCGTCGAGGTGTTCGAGCGCGAATGCGCGGTCTTCCTCGTCGCCACGGGCGCGGCGGCCAATTCCCTGGCGCTGGCCTCGATGTCGCCGCCCTGGGGCGCGATCTACTGCCATCCCGGCGGCCACGTGAACGCCGACGAATGCGGCGCGCCGGAGTTCTACACCGGCGGCGCGAAGCTGGTCGCGATCCCGGGCGCGCACGGCAAGGTCGCGGCGGCGGACATCGACCGCGCCTGGCGCCATTCCGGCGTCGGCAGCGTGCACGTCACCCAGCCCGCGGCGGTCAGCCTCACGCAGCTGACCGAGGCCGGCACGATCTACGCGCCTGCCGAACTCGGCGCGATCGGCGAGGTCTGCCGCGCGCGCGGCCTTGGCTTCCATGTCGACGGCGCGCGCTTCGCCAACGCGGTCGCGGGCTCCGGCAGCTCGCCCGCCGACCTCACCTGGCGCGCCGGCGTCGACGCGCTCTCCTTCGGCGCGACCAAGAACGGCGCGATGGCCGCGGAGGCCGTCGTGTTCTTCGACACGGCGCGGGCGGCGACGATGGGCTGGCGGCGCAAGCGCGCCGGCCAGCTCTGGTCCAAGCATCGCTTCCTCGCCGCGCAGATGGATGCCTATCTCTCCGGCGGGCTCTGGCTCGACTGCGCACGCCATTCCAACGCGATGGCCGCGCGCCTCGCGACCGGCCTCGCGGCGCTGCCGCAGGCTTCTTTCCTGCACCCCGTCGAGGGCAACGAGATCTTCGTGCGCCTGCCGCCGCCGGTGCTCGACGGGCTGCAGGCCGATGGCTTCGCCTTCTATCGCTGGCCCGGCGAGGACACGTGGCTCGTGCGCCTCGTGGCCGGCTACGACACGACGCAGACCGACGTCGACGCCTTCCTGGCCCGCGCGCGCCACCACGCCGCGGTCGCGGCGCGGCCGGCCTGACGCGAGGGGATGCACGCAATGACGCAGGACAGGATCGCCGCGCTGCGCGCGGCCCTCGCCGGGACGCTCGACGCCGCCGGCTTCATCGGCCCGGAGGACATCGGCGACCGCCACCGCGTCGACTGGAAGGGCATGCGCGGCGAGCCGCTGGCGGTGCTGCGTCCGGCCACGCCGGAGGCCGTCGCCGCGACGATGCGCGTGCTGCACGCGCTGCGCCAGCCCGTCGTCGTTCAGGGCGGCATGACCGGCCTCGTGCATGGTGGCGTGCCGCTGCAGGGCGAGGTGGTGCTGTCGCTCGAGCGCCTCAACCGGATCGAGGAGGTCGATCCAGTCAGCTCCACCGCGACGGTGCAGGCCGGCGTCCCGCTCGAGACCCTTCAGGCCGCGGCGCAGGCCCACGGCATGTTCTTCCCGGTCGACATCGGCAGCCGTGGCTCCTGCCTCGTCGGCGGCATCGTCTCGACCAATGCCGGCGGCAATCGCGTGCTGCGCTACGGCATGACGCGCAGCTCCGTGCTGGGCCTCGAGGTCGTGCTGCCCGACGGCACGGTCGTGTCGCGCCTCGGCAGGATGATCAAGGACAACGCGGGCTACGACCTCAAGCACCTCTTCGTCGGCAGCGAGGGCACGCTCGGCATCGTCACGCGCGCCGTCCTCGTGCTGCAGCCCGCGCCGGCGACGCGCGACACCGCGCTGGTCGCGCTGCCCGGCTTTCCCGCGGCGATCGACCTGCTGAAGGCCTGCCGGCGCCGCCTGGGCGCGCGCCTCACGAGCTTCGAGGCGATGTGGTCCGACTATTTCGGCTTCGTGTCCGGCCCGATGGGCATCGGCCGGGATCCCTTCGCGGCCCCGCACCCGCTCTACATCCTCGTCGAGACGATGGGGATGGAGGCCGAGCGCGACCGCGAGGTGCTCACGGAGGCGCTCGCGGAATTCGTCGAGGCGCATCCCGGGGCGGACGCGGTGCTGGCGAGCTCGCTCGCGGAGGCCGGGGAGCTCTGGCGCATCCGCGATTCCTCCGGCGAGGCCGTGCGCGCGATCGCGCCCTCCGCCGGCTTCGACGTCAGCCTGCCGATCGAGGCGATGGAGGGCTGGGTCGCCTCGATCCACGCGGCGCTGCGCGGCATCGGCCTCTCGGTCTTCCAGACCTACGGTCACGTGGCCGACGGCAACCTGCACCTCGTCGTCGGCTACCCGGCCGACCAGCCCGGGCAGAAGACGCGGATCAACGACCTCGTCTATCGCTCGATCGGGGAACTGGGCGGGTCGGTCTCCGCCGAGCATGGCGTCGGGCTGGAGAAGAAGCCCTACCTGCCGCTCAGCCGCTCGCCCGCGGAGATCGCGCTGATGCGCAGCCTCAAGGCCGCGATCGACCCGCATGGCCTGCTGAACCCCGGGCGGATCTTCGACGCCTGAGCGCCGTCAGGCACCGGTGGCCTCGGCGGCCTTGTGCTCGCGCGCGCGCACCCGCTCGCGCCACATGACGTAGAGGCCGCTCGCGATCAGGATCGACGCGCCGATCCAGACATTGAGCGCCGGGAACTCGTCCCAGACGACCCAGCCGATCAGCGTCGCCCAGACGATGCCCGTGTACTGGAACGGCGCGACGACGCCGACCGGCGCCATGCGGAAGGCGCGCAGCATCAGCCACTGGCCGACGACGAGCGTCACCGCAAGCACGCAGATGAAGCCCACCTGGCCGAGGGTCACGGGCTGCCAGACGAAGGGCGCGCCGGCCGCGCCGATCAGGAGCAGCGAGGTGTTGATGTAGGCGAGCAGCGTTGCGTCGGATTCCGTCGCGCTCATCTTGCGCACGATGACCATGCTGGTCGCCCAGAGGCAGGTCGAGCACATGGCCACCAGCGCCATCAGCTGGATGCCGTCTGCGCCCGGCCGGATGATCACCAGCGCGCCCACGAAGCCGACGAGGATCGCCGCCCAGCGATGGATGCCGACCTTCTCGCCGAGGATCGGCACGGAGATCGCCGTCATGAAGAGCGGGCCGACGAAGCCGATCGCGAAGAGCGTCGCGAGCTCGAGGTTGCGCAGCGCGACGAAGAACACGACGAGCGAGACGCCGTTCAGCGCGCAGCGCGCGAGATGGAGGTGCAGGCACTGCGTCCTGAAGACATGGATGCCGCCCGAGCGCGCGAAGATCGGCACCAGCAGCACCAGCACGGCGACGCTGCGCAGCAGCAGGAATTGCGGGATCGGAAGGGCGGTGACGAGGATCTTCGCCAGCGCGTCGCCGATGCCCACGGTCACGAAGGCCGCGACCATGAAGCCGATGCCGGCCAGCGGCCGGTCCTGCAGCTTTCCCTTTTCCATGGGGATCGCCCCGGCGGGCGCGCGTCCCGCCGGGGCGCCTCGCTCAGCCCTTCTTGGCGCCGTACTGGCCGCCGCCCTGGATGGCGCGGATCTCGGCGGCGCTGCGCGCCTTGCGCAGCGCGGCGAGCTTCACCGCCTCGTCGTCGAGCATGGCGCGCGCATTCCGGAGCACGGCCTCGGCGTGCTGCGCGGGGAACTTCACCGCCCCGTTCTCGTCCATGTGGATGAGCTCGCCGGGCGCGACGTCCATGCCGCCGACCGAGACCGGCGCGTTGACGGACTGCACCGCCATCTCGCCATGGCCGGCGGTGACGCCGCCCAGGAGCATCTGGAACTTCATGCGGCGGATCGCGTCGACGTCTCGCGACGGGCCGTTGGAGAGCAGGCCGACGCAGCCCACGGCCTGCATCGAGGTCGTCATGATCTCGCCCGCGAGGCCGGCCTTCGCCATCAGCTCTGGCGGCCACTTCTGCTGGATGACGAGGATCGTCGGCTTCTTCATCGCGTCCATGGCGTCGATGACGTCCAGGAAGCTCAGGCGCCCGGAATAGTTGGGGTCCGGGAGGCCGAAGACGCAGGTCACCGCGTAGCCGATCACCGCGCCGTGCTCCGGGTAGATGCAGCGGATCGAGGTGTCGGTGTACCAGTTCTCGGTCCACGGGTTGTAGAGGCCGAGGCAGAGCGGGCTCTTGGGATAGGTGGCGACAACGTTGGTGATCGTCGGCGTGTCGATCTTGCGCAGTTCCGCGAACAGCGCGTCGTCGGTCATCTGGGACATGGCTTTGCGTTCCTCGTCTCGTTTCTGGCGCTTCAGGACAGTCCGAGCTCGGCCTCGGTGACCGGGCTTGCGACGTTGTAGAGGAGATCGCCGCGGCGCACGAGGGCCGGGACCCGGCGCGACACCACGACCCCGCGCGTCGCGAAGCGCGCGCGCAGCGCCGGCCGCGCGATCTCGCCGACGGGGTAGACCAGGCCCGCGTCGTCGCCGGGCGAGACCTCGTCCCCGAGGTCGCGCGACGGCTCGAAGATGCCGTCGGCCTCGGCCATCGGGCTTCCCTCGCGGCCCTGGAGCAGGAGGAGCCGCGTCGGCAGCGGGGCAGGGGCGGCCTGGCCGCGCAGGATGCCCCAGTGCGCGAGCGCGCGGCGCACCCCTTCGCGGCCGATCGCCAGCATGCGCCGGTCGATGGTGCCGCCGCCGCCGAGCTCGGTCGACACCATCACGATGCCGCGGCGGTCGCATTCGGCCGTCATCGAGCCGGGATTCGCCGTGCCGGCGGAGACCACGATGCCCGGCGCCCCGAAGGCGCGCGCGCCGTCGAGCTTGGCGCGCCGGTGCGCGGCGTCTCCGCCCCAGTGCAGGTAGGTGCAGGGCAGGTAGCACGAACTCCTGCCGCCGCTGTGGAGGTCCATCGCGTAGCGCACGCGCGGCATCACCTCGCGCGCGACGATCGCCGCCAGCGCGTGGGTCGGGCCCAGCCTGGCCTCACCCGGGAAGACGCGGTTGAGGTTGCCGCCATCCAGCGGCGAGCAGCGCGCCTCGGCCAGCACCGCTGGGTAGTTCAGCGCCGGCAGGATGTAGAGGCGCCCCGCGACGTCCGCGGGCTCGATCTCGCGCAGCAGGGCCTGCATCACCGCCTGGCCCTCGTACTCGTCGCCATGCGTGCCGGCGCTGAGCATGACGCCCGGGCCATCGCCGCCGATGATCGCCGCGATCGGCACGGGGATGCGGGAGAAGGCGTGGCGGTCGTCGGAGTGGACGAGCCCGATCGTCCCGAGCCGCTTGCCCGGGAGGTCGAGGTCGATGTCGATCTCGCTTCGTGTCGCCGCGCCCATGCCCGCATTCCCCCTCGAGGTCCCGCGCATTGCCAAACCCCGCCGCCGCGGCCACTCTAGCGTGAAGCTCCGACCCGGGGGATGGATATGAAGTCGATCGCACGGCTCGCCGCCGCGCTCGTGGCCGTCGTGGCGCTGCAGGCCGCGGCGCCGGCGCAGGTGCTTCGCATCGGGATCTCGTCCGATACGACGTCGATCGACCCGCACTTCGCCGAGATCGGCACCAACATCGTCG
>VGDA01000220.1 GCA_016869915.1 Alphaproteobacteria bacterium | reverse complement strand
CGGGGAAGAACGACAGCAGGAAGACGATCAGCACCTTCGACGTGAGGCCGTAGCCGATCCAGATCAGGAACAGCGGCGCCACCGCGATCTTCGGCACGATCTGCAGGAAGACGAGCACGGGATAGACGAGTTCCTCGAGGCGCCGGGAGAAGGCGACGACGAGGGCGAGCAGCACGCCTATGACGACCGAGGCGGCGAAGCCGACGAGCATCGACTGCGCGGTGAACATGGCCGCGTCGAGGACGACGTCCCATCGACGCGCGAGCTGGCGCAGCACGAGCGAGGGCGCCGGCAGCAGGAACGGCTTGATCGACAGCGCGTGCACCGCGACCTCCCAGAGCGCTATCACGCCGCCGAGCCCGAGCGCGACGAGAGCGGGCCTGCGCAGGCGCGCGGCGATCATCGTGGTGGCGTCCACTCCCCAAGTCCTTTTTGTGGTTGACGAAAGCGTATTGAGCGGAACACCGTTCCGTCAATGCGCATGATCGGTTCCTCGCTCGCCAGGGCGATCGACGTCATCGAGCTGCTCGCGGACGATCCCGGGGGCGAGCGGCTGTCCGCGATCGCCCAGCGCCTCGGGTTGCCGAAGAGCGGGGTCCATCGCCTGCTCGCGCCGCTCTGCGCGCGCGGCTGGGCGGAGCAGGAACCCGGCACCGGCCGCTACAGGCTTTCGCTGGGCTTCGCCGCGCTGGGCCGCAGGCTTTTCGACGCGACTGGCCTGCACGAGACCTGCCAGCCCGTGCTCGACCGCCTCGCGCGCGACACGCGCGAGCTCGTCCGCCTCACGCTCGCGCGGGATGGCGGCCTCGGCTGGCTCTGCTCGGCCCAGGGCGCACCGCCCGGCCTGCGCTACGAGCCTGCGATGACGGGACCCGTGGCGCTCCACGCCACCGCGAACGGCAAGGCCTGGCTCGCGACGCTGCCCGAAGGCGAGGTGCGCCGCGTGCTGCGCGCGCGCGGCATGCCGGCCCTCACCGCGCGCACGATCGTCGAGCCCGCGGCGCTGATGCGCGACCTCGCGCTGGTCCGCCGCCGTGGCTGGGCCCTCGCCGACGAGGAGGCGGAGCCGGGCGTCGCGGCGATAGCGGTCGTGGTGGGCGGTGGCGCGGCGGGAGGGCCCGTGCTCGGCACGCTCTCCGTGGCGGGCCCGATCGTGCGCATGCCGCCGGCGCGGCGCCGCGTGCTCGCGGCGTCCCTGGCGCGGGCGGCCAGCGACATCAGGGAATTCTGGCCACGCGGCGGGGCCATGCCGCTCGCCGCGAGCGCATGAGGGTTGGCATGGCGACCGCAGACGGCATCTCGATCTCGCGCCTCGGCAAGACCTTCCGCCGCGATGGCCGAGAGACCGTCGCTTTGCAGGACGTGTCGCTCGACATCGGCCGCGGCGAGTTCGTGTCCATCGTCGGCCCGTCCGGCTGTGGGAAGTCGACGCTCATGCGCATCGTCGCCGGGCTGGCCGGCCCCGACGCGGGCTATGTCGCCGTGCTCGGCCGCCGCGTCGCCGCGCCCGTCACCGACCTCGGCATCGTCTTCCAGAGCCCGGTGCTGCTCGACTGGCGCGACGTGCTCTCGAACGTGCTGTTCCAGGTCGAGATGCGCGGCCTCGATCCCTCCGCCCACCGCCCGCGTGCCATGGAGCTCCTGCGCCAGGTCGGCCTCGCCGAGTTCGCGGACCGCTATCCGCACGAATTGTCGGGCGGCATGCGCCAGCGCGCCGCGATCGCGCGCGCGCTGCTGCACGATCCGCCGCTGCTGCTCATGGACGAGCCCTTCGGCGCGCTCGACGCGCTGACGCGCGAGCAGATGCGCGTCGACCTCGAGGCGCTCTGGCTCTCCTCGCGCAAGACCGTCGTCTTCATCACCCATTCGATCGACGAGGCGGTGCTGCTCTCCGACCGCGTCGTCGTGATGTCGCCCCGGCCGGGCCGCATCGAGCGCATCCTCGACGTCGACCTGCCGCGGCCACGGGGCCTCGCCGCGCGCCGCGCGCCGCGCTTCGCCGAACTCGCGCAGGAGATCACCGACCTCTTCCTGGCACGCGGCGTGCTCACGAAGGGCGGCCCGGAGGGCGCGGCGGGATGAGCGCGCCATCCCTGCGCCCGGTCGCGGCGGCCCTCCTCGCCGAGGTCGAGGAGGTCTTCGCGCGCATGGCGCCGGACGCCGCGGCGACGCTGGCTGGCGAACTGGTCGCGGCGCGCCGCATCCTGCTCCATTCCGCGGGGCGTACCGGGCTCGTGCTGCGCGGCCTGACGATGCGCCTGTTCCATGCGGGCCTCGACGCGCACATGGTCGGGGACATGACCGCGCCCCCGGTAGGCGCGGGCGACCTGCTGCTGGTCAACGCATCGACCGGAGACCTGCCTTCCGGCGTCGCGCATGCCACCGCGGCGCGCGCCGCGGGGGCGAGGGTGCTGGTCGTCGGCGCGGTCGGCACGGGCGCCGTCGTCGATCTCGCGCACCGCTTCGTGCTTCTTCCCGGCCAGACGATGCGCGACGACATGACCTCCGCGCGCCCATCGGCGATGCCGATGGGCAGCCAGTACGAACTCGCGCTGGCGGTGTTCTTCGAGATCGTCGTGCTGGAGGTGATGCGGATGCGCGGCCTCGGCTTCGCGGACCTGCGCGCGCGCCACGCCAACCTGCTCTAGGCGGCGACCGGCCCGCCGGCGTCAGCGCGTTTCGGTACCGTCCACCTGCGCCGCGACCGGCTGCGCGTCGGTCGCCTCGGCGGGCTTCGCTGCGACGCGCAGCACGCTGCGTGCCTCGGCGAAGGCCTGGTCGGTGCGCGCCTTGGCGTGGCGGAAGTTGACGAGGTCGACGCCCTCGAGCTTGCGACCCGTCGGGAACTTCACGCCCATCGGGTTGACCTGCGCACCGCGCTTCAGGATCTCGTAGTGCAGGTGCGGGCCAGTGGACATGCCCGTCGAGCCGACATAGCCGATCACCTGGCCCTGGCGGACGCGGCCTCCCTCCGCGACGCCTGGCGCGAAGCGGCTCATGTGCGCGTAGGCGGTCGCGAATTCCGAGTTGTGCTTGATGCGCACGTAGTTGCCGTAGCCGCCCAACCAGCCCTTCTTCTCGACGACGCCGTCGCCCGCGGCCTGGATCGGCGTGCCCGTGGGAGCGCCGAAGTCCACGCCCTTGTGGAAGGCGCTGTAGCCGAGGATCGGGTGCGAGCGGTTGCCGAAACCCGATGTCAGCCGCGCGCCGTCGATCGGGGTCTTGAGCAGCGCCTTGCGCACGCTCTCACCCTTGTCGTTGAAGAAATCGACCTGCCCGTCGCGATCGACGTGGCGGTAGAGCGACAGGCGACGGCCCGACAGCAGCAGGCTCGCGAAGCGGATCTCGCCTGTCTTCGCGACCCGGCCGTCGGAGTCGACGAAGCGATCGAAAAAGAGGTCGAACGAATCGCCGGGCTGGATCTCGCGCTGGAAGTCGACGTCGAAGCTGAAGGCGCGGATCATGTCGACCATGACCTGCGCGGGGATGCCGGCCGACAGGCCTGCCTCGTAGAGGCTGGTGTTCACGTGGGCGGTCGCGCGGGTCGGCTGCAGCGCGAGTTCCTTGTCGTGCTGGTGGGCTACGAAGCGGCCGCGATCGTTGCGCGCGAGCCCGACCTCGCGGTCGGCGCGGGCCGACATCCACGCGCCGAGCAGCGGCTGTCCCTCCCCGGGCAGCCCGGGCGCGAAGGTGAAGGTGATCTCCTGGCCCGGGCGCAGTCCGCGCAGGTCGTAGACGCTCGCCAGCGCGCTCACGGCCTCATGCGCCTCGGCGCGGGGGAGGCCGATCCCGAGCAGTATGTCCATGAGCGTGTCGCCGCGCCGGACGGCCACCACGCGCTGCGGGTGGACCGCGGGGTGCGCCGGCGGATCCTCGGGAAGTATGGCCGCCTCGCGCGGGCTTCCCGCTCCCATGGAGCTTGCTTCGGCGGACATCGGGGCCGCGGCGCCGACCGCCCTCGCCCCTTCGGCAAGGCTCGAAGGAGGCGAGTCGCCAGGGAATGTGCCCCTGGCGCCGCCGGCAACATCATCTAGCGGCTCGCGCTGCTCGCCTGGCGGCGACTGGACATCGACGGGAGGCGATTCACGGCGATCCGCGAGCAGGAGGATGCCGGCCAGTGCAGCACCGAAGAAGCAAAGCTTCGCGGCGGCGCGACCGCGCGAAAACCCCTGTCGCTGCTGCATTCTCCAGAGCATCGACCCCTCGTCTACCATGGTTGCCCGCGCGAGCGCGTGGTTCCTCCCGCCCCGCCATGCGTGCACCGCATGAAGTCATGCGCACCATGTTCGAAGCCCGTCCCGGGGGCAAGGCCAGACGCGGATTCATGCGGTTTTTCATCGCACTGCAGGAATCTTGCGGCTGTCCCAAAAAAGTTTTGACTCGCAATGGGGCGGGGCGTATACACCGCGCCCTCGCCGACGGGCGGAACGCAAGAACCCCCGTCGGCGCGCTGTTTGAAATGTGAACGATGAAAGGGATGCGCGGGCGGCGGCACGTGAGTTCGTGCTCGCATGCAGCGCGCGTCTTCTAGAAGACAGCGTTCTTCTGGTCTCACCAGGCCAGCGGAACGCGCGTTTGTAATGACGAGTACGGGCTCGACTGTCGGTCTTCGGACCGACCGTTAACTTGAGAGTTTGATCCTGGCTCAGAACGAACGCTGGCGGCATGCCTAACACATGCAAGTCGAACGGGCTGTAGCAATACAGTCAGTGGCGAACGGGTGAATAACGCGTGGGAACCTACCCCGGAGTTCGGAATAACCGCGGGAAACTGCGGCTAATACCGGATACGGCCTGAGGGCGAAAGGAGCAATTCGCTCCGGGAGGGGCCCGCGTCCGATTAGCTAGTTGGTGGGGTAACGGCCTACCAAGGCGATGATCGGTAGCTGGTCTGAGAGGATGATCAGCCACACTGGAACTGCGACACGGTCCAGACTCCTACGGGAGGCAGCAGTGGGGAATATTGGACAATGGGGGAAACCCTGATCCAGCAATGCCGCGTGGGTGATGAAGGCCTTCGGGTTGTAAAGCCCTTTTGGCGGGGACGATGATGACGGTACCCGCAGAATAAGCCCCGGCTAACTTCGTGCCAGCAGCCGCGGTAATACGAAGGGGGCTAGCGTTGTTCGGAATTACTGGGCGTAAAGGGCGCGTAGGCGGCTCTGTGCGTCGTGCGTGAAAGGCCTGGGCTCAACCCGGGAACGGCGCTCGATACGACGGAGCTAGAGTGCAGGAGAGGATGGTGGAATTCCCAGTGTAGAGGTGAAATTCGTAGATATTGGGAAGAACACCGGTGGCGAAGGCGGCCATCTGGACTGCAACTGACGCTAAGGCGCGAAAGCGTGGGGAGCAAACAGGATTAGATACCCTGGTAGTCCACGCTGTAAACGATGTGCGCTAGACGTTGGCGGACCTAGTTCGCCAGTGTCGCAGCTAACGCATTAAGCGCACCGCCTGGGGAGTACGGCCGCAAGGTTAAAACTCAAAGGAATTGACGGGGGCCCGCACAAGCGGTGGAGCATGTGGTTTAATTCGATGCAACGCGCAGAACCTTACCAGCCCTTGACATGGGGAGTATGGACCGCAGAGACGTGGTCCTTCAGTTCGGCTGGCTCCCACACAGGTGCTGCATGGCTGTCGTCAGCTCGTGTCGTGAGATGTTGGGTTAAGTCCCGCAACGAGCGCAACCCTCACCTTCAGTTGCCATCATTTAGTTGGGCACTCTGAAGGAACTGCCGGTGACAAGCCGGAGGAAGGCGGGGATGACGTCAAGTCCTCATGGCCCTTACGGGCTGGGCTACACACGTGCTACAATGGTGGTGACAGTGGGAAGCAAGGGGGCAACCCTGCGCCGATCTCAAAAAGCCATCTCAGTTCAGATTGCACTCTGCAACTCGAGTGCATGAAGGCGGAATCGCTAGTAATCGCGGATCAGCATGCCGCGGTGAATACGTTCCCGGGCCTTGTACACACCGCCCGTCACACCATGGAAGTTGGTTCTACCTTAAGACGGTACGCTAACCGCAAGGAGGCAGCCGGCCACGGTAGGGTCAGCGACTGGGGTGAAGTCGTAACAAGGTAGCCGTAGGGGAACCTGCGGCTGGATCACCTCCTTTCTAAGGATGTCCTGGCATCTGCCTCACGCAGCTGCCGGACTTCTGGAAAACGCGGCTCCGGGTGAAATTCCTGGGGACGCAACCGGTGCCGCTCTCGGCCCCGGGAGGGAAGCTCGCTTCCCTCGAAACGTGCCGCCGCCGGCGTATCCCTTTCATGAT
>VGDA01000219.1 GCA_016869915.1 Alphaproteobacteria bacterium | reverse complement strand
ATGTCGACCGCCGCCCGATCGCGGCCTTCGGCAACTCGGATGGCGACCTCGAGATGCTGCGCTACGCGACGGAGGGCGGCGGGCGTCGCCTCGCCATGATCCTGCGGCACGACGACGCTGCGCGCGAATACGCCTATGACCGCGACAGCCATGTCGGGCGTCTCGCGCGCGCGCTCGACGAGGCGCCGCGACGCGGCTGGCATGTCGCGTCGATGCGCGACGACTGGACGAGCGTCTTCCCGAGCCCGCGCTGAGCCGGGGACCGGTCGGTCAGCCCCCGCGCGCGCAGCGGAAGCCGATATAGACGGCGGGGAAGTCGGCGGGCTTCTCGGCGAGGTTGTCGGCGCGCATCTGCGACGCGCCGTACCACCACGAGCTGCCGCGCGTGCGCTTGACGCCGCCGGCCTCGTGGTCGACCCATTCCCACGCATTCGCGCCCATGTCCCAGAGCCCGTTGACGCCGGGCGCCGTGCTGCGCGCGGGCACGTGCCCGGCACCGCGCGACAGCGAGGCCGCGCGCGCGCCCTTCGGCGCGTCGAGATGGTTCGCCGCGTCGGGCGAGGTGCCGCTCGGGTAGGGATAGGTCTCGCCGCGGCGGAAGGGCGCGGGCGGGTCGGCGCGCGTCTCGACGAAGGCGGCGCGCACCCATTCGGCGTCGCTCGGCAGGCGCAGGCCCGCCCAGCGGCAATAGGCGGCGGCCTCGTGCCAGGTGACGTGCACCGCGGGCTCGTCGTCGGCGCCCGGCTGGCCGAAGGGCGCGCGCCAGGTCCAGCCGGCCATGCGCTCCCATCCGGCGCGGAACTGGAAGCCGCCACCGGCCTTCTCGGCCGCGGTGGCGAGGCCGGTGGACTCGGCGAAGCGGCGGAACTGGCCGATCGTCACCTCGTGGCGATCGATCTCGAAGCCGTCGACGCGCTGCATGTCGTGCGCGGCGGCGGGTTGCGCGCCCGCCGGCGGCGGCGCGAGGAGCGGGATCGCGAGGATCGCGGCTAGGAGGCTTGGACTCATCGGGGGCTCCCGTCGTGGAGCCGTCCAGATGGAGCGCGCCGGCGCGGCGTCATCCCCACCGGGCGAGCAGGTCCTCGATCTCCGCGCGCCGCGCCATGGACGGCGCGGCGCCGTGGCGCTGCGTCGACAGGCCGGCGCCGGCATTGGCGAAGCGCAGCGCGCGCGGCAGGTCCATGCCCTCGCCCAGCGCGCAGGCGAGGCAGCCCGCGAAGGAATCGCCGGCGCCCGTCGTGTCGACCGGAACGATGCCCGGCGCCGCCGGCACGATCGCCTCGAGGCCGTCGCGCGAGAGCGCCAGCACGCCCTTCGCGCCCATCGTCACGACGACGGTGCCGCAGCCGCGGCCCAGCAGGATGCGCGCGGCCTCGCGGATCCCCGCCTCGTCGGAGGTGTCGACCCCCGCAAGCATGGCGGCCTCGGTCTCGTTGGGCGTGAGGACGTCGACATGCGGGTAGATGTCGGCGGGAAGATCGCGCGCCGGCGCGGGGTTGAGGATGGTGCGCGCGCCCGCCGCGCGCATCGCGCGGATCGCGCGCAGCGTCGCGCCGAGATTGGTCTCGAGCTGGAACAGCGCCACCGCGCAGTCGCTCCCGCCCGCCACCGCCGCGTCGACCTCGGCGTCGGTGAAGTGGCCGCAGGCGCCCATGGCCAGCGCGATCATGTTCTCCGCGCTGCCGTCCTCGACCATGATCAGCGCCGCGCCCGTCGCCACGCCGTCGTGGTCGATCGCGACATGGCGCGCGTCGATCCCTTCCTCGGCGTGGAGGCGCAGCGCCGCGCGGCCCGCGTCGTCGTCGCCGAGGCGCGTGGCGAACACGACCTCCGCCCCCGCGCGGCGCGCGGCGACGGCCTGGTTCGATCCCTTGCCGCCATGGCTGGTGCGGAACGGCCCGCCCGCGATCGTCTCGCCGCGGCGCGGCAGGCGCGGCGTCGCCATCACCATGTCGGCGAAGTAGCTGCCGAAGACGAAGATCCTTGCGGCCATGGCGCTTTCTCCCGAACCTGCACCCCGATCGCGCAAGGAGTCGCATGGACGGGCAGGTGGGAAAACCGGAAAACGCCTCGGTCGCGCCGGCCGTTGCCGCGGGGCTGCTGGCCTCCTTCGTCGGCTTCGCGAGCTCCTTCGCCGTCGTGCTCCAGGGCTTCCTCGCGATGGGCGCGACGCCGGCGCAGGCGGCGTCGGGCCTGATGGCCGTGTCGGTCGCGATGGGGCTCTGCGCGATCGTGCTCGCGCTGCGCCACCGCATGCCGATCAGCGTCGCGTGGTCGACGCCTGGCGCGGCGCTCCTCGCCAGCTCGGCGATGCCCGCCACCGGCTTCGCGGGCGCGGTCGGCGCGTTCCTCGCGTGCGGCGCGCTCATCGTCCTGGCGGGGACGTGGAAGCCGCTCGGCCGCTGGGTCTCGGCGATCCCCGTGTCGCTCGCGAGCGCGATGCTCGCGGGCGTGCTGCTCGGCCTCTGCCTCGCGCCGGTGCGCGCGGTGGTTCAGCTGCCGGCGCTCGCCCTGCCGATCGTGCTCGCCTGGGCGGCGATGCTGCGCATCAGCAGGCTGCACGCGATGCCCGTCGCCGTGGCGGTCGGCGCGCTGCTCGTGGCGGCGACGACCGAGCTGCCCCCGGGCTTCGCCGGCACGCTCGCGCCTGCGCCCGTCGCGACCATGCCGGCCTTCGACGCCGCGGCGCTGGTCGGCATCGCCCTGCCGCTCTTCGTCGTGACGATGGCCTCGCAGAACATCCCCGGCATGGCCGTGCTCGCGGTCAACGGCTACCGGCCTGATCCCGGGCCGCTCCTTCGCATGACCGGGCTCTTCTCGCTGCTCGCGGCGCCCTTCGGCTCGCATGCCGTCAACCTCGCCGCGATCACGGCGGCCATCTGCGCGGGGCCGGACGCGCATCCCGATCCCGCGCGACGCTGGATCGCCGCCTGCGTCGCGGGCGCGGGCTACGTCGTGCTCGGCCTGCTCGCCGGCGCGGCCGCGGCGGTCGTCTCGGCCTCGCCGCCGATCCTCATCGAGGCCGTGGCCGGGCTCGCGCTGCTCGGATCCTTCGCCTCCGCGCTGTCCGCCGCGCTGGCGCAGCCGGTGGAGCGCGAGGCGGCGGCGGTCACCTTCCTCGTCGCCGCCTCGGGCGTCGCGCTGCTCGGCGTGAGCGGCGCCTTCTGGGGCCTCCTGGCCGGCGGCGCGATGCTGGCGCTCGCGAGGTGGCGGCACGCGTCCTGATTCTCCGCAGGCAACCAGACAGGAACATGAAGATGGCCGAGTTCGAACCCTTCCACCTCGAACGCATGATGGGCAAGTGGGAGAACGTCGTCCGCTACAACCTGTCCGAAAGCGGCGTCCATCCGCTGAAGCTCGGCGAGCTGATGGCGATGGCCGGCCGCACGGTCGACGAGCTCGCCGAGGTCGAGATCAACTACCCGCAGGCCAACGGCACGCGCGAGCTCCGGCGCACCATCGCCGCCTACTACCCGCCCGCGGGAGAGGACAACGTGCTGGTGACGACCGGCGCGGCCGAGGCGAACTACCTGATCGTCAACACGCTGCTGCAGCCCGGCGACGAGGCCGTGGTGATGCGCCCCAACTACCTCCAGGTCTGGGGCATCGCCCGCAACCGCGGCGTCCATGTCCGCGACTTCGACCTGGTCGAGGCGAATGGCTGGGCGCCGGACCTCGCGCAGCTCGAGGCGAATGTCGGCCCGCGCACGAAGCTGATCGCCGTGTGCAACCCGAACAACCCGACCGGCCGCATCCTGACCGCCGCCGAGATGGCGGCGATCGTCGCCGCCGCCGCGCGCGTCGGCGCGTGGATCCTCGCGGACGAGGTCTATGCCGGGGCCGAGCGCGAGACCGACACGGTGACGCCGACCTTCTACGGCATGTACGACAAGGTCCTGGCGGTCGGCAGCATGAGCAAGGCCTATGGCCTGCCCGGGCTGCGCACGGGATGGGTGGTCGGGCCGGCGGCCGTGCTCGACGACATGTGGGCGCGCCACGACTACATCACGATCACCGGCACCATGCTGTCGGACAGGCTGACCGCGATCGCGCTCTCGCCGCAGGTGCGGCCGAAGATCCTCGCGCGCACGCGCGGCCTGATCCGCGCCGGCTATCCCGTGCTCCAGGAATGGGCGGCGCAGCACGGCAACACGATCCAGGTCTACCCGTCGCAGGCCGCGGCGATCGCCTTCATGCGCTACAACCGCAAGGTCAATTCGTCGAAGCTGGTCGAGAAGCTGCGCGACGAGAAGAGCGTGCTGATCGTGCCGGGCGACCATTTCGGCCATGACCACCACCTGCGCATCAGCTTCGGCCTGCCGCACGACTATCTGCGCGAGGGGCTGTCGCGGATCACCCAGGTGCTGGAGGAGATCGGCGAGTGAGCCCCCCGGTCCAGGCATAGCGTTTCTCGTGGACATCCCTAGAAACGCTGGGTTGCCGGCCGCGCGTCGGCCGACGACATTCCCGCGACAAGCCAAGGAGGCGCCGCGCATGAGTTCGAGAAGTCGATGGGCTGTCGGCGCCGTGCTGGCCGCCGCACTCGCGGGGGCCGCCGCCAACGCGCAGCCCGTGCCTCCGGCCGCGCATGGATGCAGCGGCTGCCATGGCCCCGCGGGCGAGGGCGTGGGCACCATCCCGCCGATCGCCCGCACCATGGGCGTGGCGGATTTCGACGCGGCGATGCGCCAGTTCCGCGCCGACCAGCGCCCGGCGACGATCATGAACCGGATCGCGCGCGGCTTCACCGACGCCGAGCTCGCGCAGCTCTCGGCCTATTTCGCGAGGAAGGAGTGAGCGCCATGCAGGTCCCGTCCCGCCGCCGGATCATCGCTGGCGCGTTCGCCGCGCCCGCCCTGCTCGCCGCGCCCGCCGTGCTCGGCCAGGCGCGCGCGCGCCTCGTCGTCGTGGGCGGCGGCTTCGGCGGCGCCGCGGCCGCGCGCCATGCGCGCGATGCCTACCCGCATGTCGACGTGACGCTCGTCGAGCCGAACCGCAGCTACACGACATGCCCGTTCAGCAACCTCGTGCTCGGCGGGTTGCGCACGATGGCGTCGATCACCCACGACTATTCCGGCCTCGCGCGGCGCGGCGCCAGCGTCGTCCATGATCGCGCGAGCGCCATCGACCCGGCGCGTCGCGTCGTGCGCCTCGCGGGCGGCGGCGAGATCCCCTACGACCGGCTGGTCGTGTCGCCCGGCATCGACATGCGCTGGGGCGCGATCGAGGGCTACGACGAGGCGGCCGCCCAGGCCTTCCCGCACGCCTGGCAGCCGGGCGCGCAGACCGAGCTGCTGCGCAGGCAGCTCGAGGCGATCCCCGATGGCGGCGTCTTCGCGATGTCGGTGCCGGCCAACCCGTTCCGCTGCCCGCCCGGGCCCTACGAGCGCGCCAGCATGGTCGCGCGCTGGATGAAGGCCAACCGTCCGCGCGCGAAGATCCTGGTGCTCGACGCCAAGGACGCGTTCTCCAAGCAGGGGCTGTTCCTCGACGCGTGGAAGGAACTCTATCCCGGCATGATCGAATGGGTGCCGGCGACGAAGGACGGGCGCGTCACCCGCGTCGATGCCGGCGCGCGCGTGCTGGAGACGGCGTTCGGCGCGCGGCATAGGGTCGACGTCGCCAATGTCGTGCCGCCGCAGCGCGCGGGCCGCATCGCGGTCGAGTCCGGGCTCGCGGACGCGGGCGGCTGGTGCCCCGTGTCCCCGCGCACGCTGGAATCGCGCCTGGTGCCAGGCGTCCACGTCGTCGGCGACGCTACGATCGCGCAGCCGCTGCCGAAGTCGGGCTTCATCGCCACCGCCCATGGCAAGCACGCCGTCGACGCGGCCGTGGCGGCGATCGAGGGGCGCGAGGCGCCCGATCCCGTGTACTTCAACACATGCTACAGCCTGGTCGGCGACGGATACGGGATATCCGTCGTGGGCATCTTCCGCGCCGGGCCGGACGGCTTCGTCGAGACGCCGAACTCCGGCGGCGTCACGCCGCGCAACCCCGACGCGCGGCAGCGCGAGATGGAGACGCATAACGGCGAGGCCTGGTATCGTAGCATCACCGCCGCGACCTTCGGCTGACGCAACGAGCGCGCGCCACGCTGGCGCGGCGCGCGAGCCCCGCGCATGCTCGCCCTCCGCGACGGGAGGTGATCATGCGCATGGTCGAATACGACGAGGCCTCGCCCGAGGTGAAGGCCGTCTACGACGACATCATGGCGACGCGGCGCGTCGACTGGATCAACAACTTCTGGAAGGTCCTCGCCAACGACCCCGCGTCGCT
>VGDA01000218.1 GCA_016869915.1 Alphaproteobacteria bacterium | reverse complement strand
GTTCTGGCCCTAGCGGCGGCCATCCTGTATCACGGCCTTGGACTGGTTCCCGAACCGGCCGGGGAATGGATCGCCTACAACCTCATGAACTGCATAAAGTTCAATATCTTGCTGGCCGTCTTTAACATGCTTCCCGTCCCGCCTCTCGATGGCGGTCGAGTCGCGGTTGGCCTACTGCCTCGCGCGCTCGCCCTGCCGCTCGCGCGGGTTGAGCCCTTTGGCGTCCTGATCGTGCTCGGGCTCTTCCTGGTCCTGCCGCGGCTGGTCGACGGGTTCGACCCCGCGGCCCTTCTCCTCGAGGCTCCGGCGCGGGCGCTGACCCGCCTCGTCCTCCTCGTCTCGGGGATTGCATGAGCGCCGAGATCATGCCCTTCCAGGAGGACGGCCCGCGGCAACCGGCCTCGGTCGAAGAGGAGAACCTGATCCTCGACCTCGGGACCTACGAAGGTCCACTCGACGTCCTCCTGGCGCTGGCGCGCGAGCAGAAGGTCGACCTCGCCCGGATCTCGATCCTCGCCCTCGCGGACCAGTACCTCGCCTTCGTCGAGCGCGCGAAGAAGCAGCGCCTCGAGCTTGCCGCCGACTACCTGGTTATGGCCGCCTGGCTGGCCTACCTGAAATCGAAGCTGCTTCTTCCGGTGCCGCAGCCGGCGCCGGACGCGGAGCCAAGCGCGGTCGAGATGGCGGAGGCGCTGGCCTTCCAGCTGCGCCGCCTCGAGGCCATGCGCGCCGCGGGGGAGAAGCTCCTCGGCCTGCCGCAATTCGGCAGGCAGGTCTTCGCGCGCGGGGAGCCGGAAGGCCTCAGGGTGGTCCGCAAGCCGGTCTACGAGCTGACCTACTACGAGCTCGTGAAGGCCTATGGCGGCATGCGCGCGAAGGAGGAGGAGCGCACGCTCACCATCCCGGCCTCGGAGCTGTTCTCGTTGGAGGCGGCGCTCGAGCGCCTGTCGACCATGCTCGGGCGGATGCCCGAGTGGACGACCCTGCAGTCCTTCTTTCCCGGTGGCCTGGGAGGGGGCGTGGTGGAGAGGTCCGGCATGGCCGCGACCTTCGCCGCGAGCCTCGAGCTCGTTCGCTCCGGGAAGCTGCAGATCCGGCAGGAGCGCGATTTCGGGCCGATCTACGTGCGGCGGGCCCCGGAGAACCCGGTGACCGAGCTTCCCTCCGCTGACAGGCAGGCGACATGAGCGACCAGACCGTGAACCCGCATCCACACCCGGACGAGTCCGCGCGCGAGGAGGCGGAGATCGCCGATGCGCGCAGCCGCGCGCAGCAGCTTCGCCTCGTCGAGGCGCTTCTCTTCGCGGCCCCGGGCCTGGTCGATCCGAGGGAGGTCGCGCGGCGCCTTCCCGAAGGCGCGCCCGTCGAGGAACTGCTCCAGACGCTCGAGGCGCAATATGCCGGCCGCGGCGTGAACCTGGTGCGCGTCGCGGGCAAGGTCGGCCTCCGGACGGCGGCGGACCTCGCCAGCGCGCTCGACATCGAGGTCGCTGTCCCGCGCAAGCTCAGCCGCGCCGCGATCGAGACCCTCGCGATCATCGCCTACCAGCACGCCGAGAAGAAGGCGGTGACGCGCGCCGAGATCGAGGAGATCCGCGGCGTGTCCATCTCAAGGGGTACGCTCGACCAGCTGATGGAGGCCGGCTGGATCAAGCCGCACGGCCATCGCGAGCACGTGCCGGGGCGCCCCGCGGAGTGGATCACGACCGAGCAGTTCCTCGTGCATTTCGGGCTCGACACGCTGGCGCAGCTTCCGGGCGTGGAGGAGCTTCGCGCTGCCGGCCTCCTGGATCGCCGGGCCGGCGTCAGCCAGTACGGCGAGCAGGGCTCGCTCGAGCTTCCGCCGGAGATCGGCGAGCAGGCCGAGGCCGAGGAAGGCGCCGTCGTTGACGACGACGCGGAGAAGCCGGCCTCCGGCGAGATGCGCAGCTCGGCGTGACGCCGCCGCCGCCCCGGTCGACGGAAGGCTTCGACGAGGCCTTCGCCGACATCGATGGCTGGCCCGCCGCGCGGGTGCTCGAGGGCCTCGCCGACCACCAGGAGAAGGCGATCGCCGCGGTCAGGCGCGCGCTTCCGCAGCTCTCGCGGGCCGTCGACGGCGCCGTGCCGCGCCTCGCCGCCGGCGGGCGCATCTTCTACGTCGGCGCCGGGACGTCGGGCCGCCTCGGGGTGCAGGACGGGGCCGAGCTCACGCCGACCTTCTCCTGGCCGCGCGAGCGATGCGTCTTCCTGATCGCGGGCGGCGATGCCGCGGTCACGCGCTCGGTCGAGGGCGCGGAGGACGACGCCGAGGCGGGAAGGGCGCGCATGCGCGCCGCATGCCCGGGAGCCGACGACGTCGTGCTGGCGCTGGCCGCGAGCGGCACGACGCCGTTCGTGCTGGCCGCGGCCGAGACCGCGCGCGAAGCCGGCGCGTTCGTCGTCGGGATCGCCTGCAATCCCGGCGCGCCGCTCCTTTCGGCCGGCGAGGTCGGCATCCTGCTCGATACCGGGCCGGAGGCGATCTCCGGCTCGACGCGCCTGAAGGCCGGGACGGCGCAGAAGGCGGCGCTCAACCTCTTCTCCACCGCCGCGATGGTCGGGCTCGGCCGCGTCTATCGCGGGCTGATGGTCGACATGCAGGCGAGCAACGCGAAGCTCCGTGCGCGATCGCTGCGTATCCTCGCGCGGCTTTCCGGGCGCGGCGAGGACGAGGCGCGCAGCGCGCTGGACGCGGCCTCGGGTGAACTCAAGACCGCGGTGCTGGTGCTGCTGGACGGCATCGACGCCACCGAGGCGCGGCGCAGGCTCGGCGCGGCGGGCGGGATCGTGCGGCGCGCGCGGGGCGGCTGACGACGCCTCAGTCGCCGAGGCAGATGCCGAGCCCGCGCGCCGTCGCGACGAGGGGGCCGTGCGGGTCGACGGTGCGCGAGCGGCGCGCCACCTTCGCGAGCGGCACGTCGACCACCCGCCGGTTCCACCACGCGACCATGCGGTCGAAGCGGCCTGCGAGGACGAGTTCCACCGCATGCACGCCGAAGGCGGCGCCGAGGAGTCGATCGCGCGCATCGGGGGATCCGCCGCGCTGCACGTGCCCGAGCACCGTCACGCGCGTCTCCGCGCCCGTCGCCTCGGAGATCGCCGCGGCGACGTGGTGGCCGACGCCGCCATAGCGGCGGCGCCCCTCGTGGTCGTCCTGCAGGACCCGGCGGCCATCCTCGCCGGCGACGGCCTCCGCGGCCACGATCAGCGCGAAGTTGCGGCCGCTCGCGCGCACGCGCTCGATGTGGCGGACGACCGGCGCCAGGCGCCAGGGGATCTCGGGGATGAGCACGACGTCGGCGCCGCCCGCGATGCCCGAGGCGATCGCGATGTGGCCCGCGTCGCGCCCCATGACCTCGAGCACCATGACCCGGCTATGGCTCGCGGCCGTCGGCTGCAGCCGGTCCAGCGCCTCGGTCGCGGTGGCGACGGCGGTCGAGTGGCCGATGGCCGCCTCCGTGAGCGCGACGTCGTTGTCGATCGTCTTGGGGATGCCGACGAGGTTCAGCCCGTGCTGCTGCGCGATGCGGCGGAGGATCTCGAGGCTGCCGTCGCCGCCGATGCCGATCAGCGCGTCGAGGCCGAGGGTCCTGCAGGCCTCGGCGATCTCCCCCGTCCGGTCGGCGAAGGATCCGTCGGGCTGCGGGTAGCTGAACGGGTTTCCCTTGTTCGTCGTGCCGAGCACCGTGCCGCCGAGGCGGAGCATCTGCGCGTCGCAGCGGGCGGGATCCATGGGCTCGACTTCCGGCGGCCGCGACATCAGCCCGAGCGTGCCGTTGCGGATGCCGACCAGCGTGCAGCCGGACTGCGCCGCGCGCAGCGTCGCCGCGCGCAGGGTCGCGTTGAGACCGGCGCAGTCGCCGCCGCTCGTCAGGATGCCGATCCTCAGTCCCACAACCGCCTCCCCGCCGCCCGCACGCGCGCATCATCCCAGCGCGATGCGTTGCGCGTCCATCGCAAAGGCCCTAGCGTGCGCGCCCCATGATCGACAGGGCGCGGCAGGAAGGCGGGCTCTCCGCCGAAGGCGTCAGCCACCGCTTCGGCGACAGGCTGGTGCTCGACGGCGTGTCGCTCGCCGCCGCGCCGGGGGAACTGGTCTGCCTCGTCGGCCCATCCGGATGCGGCAAGACGACCCTCCTGCGGATCGCCGCCGGGCTGGAGGACATCCAGGCCGGGGAGGTGCGCGCGGCGGGGCGCGTGGTCGCGCGACCCGGCGCCGACCTGCCGGCCGAGCAGCGCGGCATCGGCTTCGTCTTCCAGGACTACGCGCTGTTCCCGCATCTCGACGTGGCGGCCAATGTCGGCTTCGGGCTCGCCGGCGCCGACGGCGCGCGGCGGGCGCGACGGGTGGCGGACACTCTCGCGCAGGTAGGCATGCAGGACAATGCGCGCGCCTTCCCGCACGAATTGTCGGGAGGGCAGCAGCAGCGCGTGGCGCTCGCACGCGCGCTGGCGCCGGAGCCGCGCGTGCTCCTCCTCGACGAGCCCTTCTCGGGCCTCGACGTGCGCCTGCGCGAGCGCATCCGCGACGACACGCTGCACGTCCTCAAGGAAAGCGGCGCGGCCACGGTCATGGTCACCCACGACCCGGAGGAGGCGATGTTCATGGCCGACCGGCTCGTCGTCCTCGATAGCGGGCGCGTCGAGCAGGCCGGGACGCCGGACGAGGTGTATTCGCGCCCCGCCAGCGCCTTCGTCGCGGGCTTCTTCGGGCAGGCGAACGAGCTGGGCGGCGCGGTCGCGTCGGGTGGCGTGGACACGCCCTTCGGGCGCGTCGCCGCGCCGGGCCTGCGCGACGGCACGCGCGCGCGCGTCCTCATCCGGCCCGAGGGCCTGAGGCTTCGGGACGCCGGCGACGATCCGCGCTGCCCCGCGAAGGTGATCGCCGCGCGCCTGCTCGGCCGCAGCTCCTGGATCCATCTCTGCCTCGGTAGGGACGCGATGCCGGGCGAGGGGGACGCGCAGCACGGGCATTTCCATGCCCGCATGCCGGGACGCTTCCTGCCGCCCGAGGGAACAGTGCTGGCGGTCGAACTCGACCAGGCGCAGGCCTTCGTCTTCCCGGCGCCGGGCACCACATGACGCGGGCAACGGCCGGGTTGAACGCCCGGCGTCCATCTGAGACATTGCGCGTCCGTTTTGGCGATGCGCCAAGGACATAGGGAGACGAGACAATGGGTAGCTTCAGCATCTGGCACTGGCTCGTCGTGCTGGTGATCGTGTTGCTGCTGTTCGGCGCGGGCAAGATCCCGAAGCTGATGGGCGACATGGCCAAGGGCGTGACCGCCTTCAAGAAGGGCCTGAAGGAGGGCGAGGACGAGGCGCCGAAGCCCGCGGACGCCGCCGCCCAGTCGGCCGGCCAGGTCACCGACCAGGCGCCCGTCGCGGCCGAGGCCGCGAAGAAGGAAGCGAAGGTCTGACGCGCGGCGCCCGCCGCGGCGCGGCGCCTCGCCGGTAGCACGGCTTCCCCATGTTCGACTGGAACGAACTGCTCGTGATCGGGGCCGCGGCCCTGATCTTCATCGGCCCCAAGGAGTTGCCGGGAACGCTGCGGACCCTCGGCAAGTTCGTGGCGAAGGCCCGGGGCATGGCCCGCGACTTCCAGACGAACGTCGACGACATGGTGCGGGAGGCCGAGCTCGACGAGGTGAAGAAGCAGGTCCAGAAGCTCGAGTATGGCGGCCTCGAGCAGATGATCCAGAACAGCGTCGACCCCAAGGGCAGGATCCAGGACGCCCTGCGCGCGCCAGACATCACGGCGCCGCCCGTCGTCGCGTCGCCGCCGCAGGCCGCGCCGCCCGCGGTGGCCGTGCCGGATGCGGCCGCGCCGCCGGTCGCCCCGAAGCCGCCTACCACAGGCGCCTGAGCCAGGCAGCATGAGCAAGGCAACGACAGACGACGACAGCGACGGTCCGCCCGGCGACAAGAAGATGCCGCTGATCGACCACCTGATCGAGCTGCGCCAGCGGCTGATCTGGTCGGCGCTTGCCTTCTTCGTCGCGTTCATCGTCTGCTACGTCTTCCACAAGCAGATCTTCTCGATCCTCGTCGCGCCGATGAACTCGCTGCCCCATCCCGAAGGGCGGCGCATGATCTTCACGGCGCCGACCGAGGCCTTCTTCACCTACGTGAAGCTCGCCGCGTGGGGCGCGGTCTGCGTGTCCTTCCCGATCGTGGCCGGCCAGCTGTGGAAGTTCGTGGCGCCCGGGCTGTACCAGAATGAGAAGAGCGCCTTCCTGCCCTTCCTCGTGGCGACGCCGTTCATGTTCGCCC